>JBDTQW010000040.1:0-21776 GCA_039931975.1 Chloroflexota bacterium
GGTTCCTCCTCAAGGCGAGCCCAAGGAACGCGATCCAATGCTCGCCACCCGATCCCCGGAATGTTCCGCACTGTGGCACATGCCGTCCGATGGGGTCAACGGTCGGACGGACCGTCGCGCCACACGCGCCCGGCACCGCTCAACCGTCGGTCACGACCTCGTCGACGACGAGCGTCCCGGCGTCGGCATCGAGCGTGGCCATCGCCCCCAGCGGCACGGTGGCGTGGTGCTTGCCGTGGCCGATCGGCAGGCCCATCAGCACGGGGATCCCGAGCCCGCCCAGGAGCTCCTCGACCACGTCCTCGGCCGACAGCTCGGTGACATAGCCGGAGACCTTCATCTTGACGTTGCCGACGACGATCCCCACCGCATCGGAGAGCTTGCCCGCGTTGAGCAGGTGGGTCAGGATCGCGTCCCAGTCCTCGGTCCCGAGCTCGATCTCCTCGAGGATGACGATCCGGTCCTTGGTGTCGACCTCGACCGGCGTTCCGATCGACGTGGACAGCAGCCCCGAGCAGCCTCCGGTCAGGCGTCCGCTGGCCTGTCCGCCGACGATCGTCCGGACGTAGGGGTCGTCCGGATCCGGCGCGATGGCGCCGTAGGGCTCCGCGCTGAACAGTGCCCGGCGCATGGTCTCCTTCGAGAAGTCCGAGGTCTCGTGGGCGCCGACGCCCACCGCCCCGTTCGAGTAGAAGCTGATCGTGTCCGACCAGGCCGCGATCGCCAGATGCAGCGTGGTGATGTCCGAGTAGCCACACAACGCCTTGGGATTGGCGGCGATGATTTCGCGGTCCAGGTGGCGGACCAGCCGCGGACTGCCGTAGCCGCCCTGGAGGCAGACGATGCCGCGGATCTCGGGATCGGCAAAGAAGGCGTGGAGGTCTGCCGCCCGGTCGGCATCGCGCCCGGCAAGGTAGCCGTGGCGGTCGTTCACGTGGTCGCCGAGGCGGACCGTCAGCCCCCACGCCTCGAGCCCGGCCACCGCCCGCAGCAGCTCGCTCCGGTTCTCCCAGGGGCTGGCCGGGGCGATCAGTCCGACGGTGTCACCGGTCCGGAGTCGGGCGGGCTTGTGCACGAGCAACCTCCGTGGGGTGGGGCTCAGACCATGAAGCTCGTCGGTGGGTCATCCATGAGCAGGATCGGTCGGTCGAGCGCGAAGCCGCCGATCTCGGCGGCGGATGGGGTGGTCCCATCGACCACGAGCTCGGCCAGGATCCGACCGAAGACCGAAGCGTACTTGAACCCGTGGGCCGCCCCCAGCGCCACCAGGACGTTGGGCGCCTCGGGGACAGGCCCGAGGACGAAATCGCGATCGGGCGTGAGCGTGTACAGGCAGGTCTTCGTGTAGAGGTCCGGCCCGAAGGCACCGGGGAGGTGGGCGCGCAGGAACTCGTCGACCCGGGCGTGCGCGGCCGGATCGACCTCGAAGGTCCGCTCGGCGGCGGTGGTCTCCTGGCCACCGACGTCCTGGGCAGCCTTGGGGCCGGGCTCGCCATAGGTCGGGAAGCCGTAGAAGCACGGCTCGTCCATCCAGATCCACACCGGGAATCGGTCCGGGGCAAAATCCTCGGGCCGTCGACACGCGTAGTACGTCACCTGCTCCCGGGTGATCGTGAGCGGCAGTCGCCGGCCGAACGAGGCCAGCAGTTCGTTCGTCCAGGCGTCGGCCGCAATCACGACATGGCCGGCGCGGTGGACGCCGCCGTCCGCCGTCGTCACCTCGAGCTCGCCGCCACCGGCGTCGCGCAGGCCCGTCACCGGTGCCCGCTCGATGAGGGTGGCGTCGTAGGCGCGGGCGAGCCGCTGGTGGGCCGCGTTGGCCCGGTTCGGGTCGGCCAGGCCACCGTCGGGCTGGAACAGGCCGTGGTGCTCGTCCGTCAGCCGCCACTGCGGCCAGCGACGCATGATCTCGGCGCCGTCGAGGTGCTCGAAAGGCACGCCCTCGGCGGTCATGCTCCCGATGTAGTCGGACAGCGGGATCGATGCATCGCGCGGGGCGACGTCCAGGCCGCCCGTACGGGTGACGATCCTCACGCCGGCCTCGGACTCGACCTCCGACCACGTCGCGTAGGCCTGCCGCGCCAGCCGCACGTACTCGCGCCGGTGATACGAGAGGCGGATGATCCGGCTGTGATCCTGGCTGGCCCCGTTGGCGTGACCGAGCTCGAACTGCTCCAGGCCCAGGACCCGCTCGCCGAGCCGCCGGCTGAGCCAGTACGCCGCGCCGCTGCCGATGCCACCGAGACCGATGACGATGGCATCCCACTCGCGTCGCTCGGTCACGAAGCCGCCGCCCGTGCGTCGTTCGGCGGTCGGCTGGTTCGTGGGGCACCCGATCGGTCGATCGGACAGGTCCTCCCTGCGGTCCGGCTAGTATCGACGGGCGGGCAGATGGCCTGGGCCCGAAAAGCGAGGTGCGGGACGTGCTGTGCGGGACGTGAGGTGCGCGTCGTGAACGTTGGCTCCGTCGGGCAATGGGCGCTGGTCGCCGGCGCGATCGGCGGCGGCTACGTCGCGGCCTGCGCCTGGCTGTACCACCGGCTGACCCGGGTGCCGTCCGATTCGCCGATCTTCAGCTCGTCCAACACGCCACCGGCGTTCCTGACCCCGCCGCTCGACACCCAGCCGTACCTGATCCCGGCATACGCGCCCGTCGAGTTCCCATCCCGGAACCCCACGGTCAGGATCGGCGGCTGGTGGATGCCGGTGGCAGCCCGACCCGGTGCCCCGGCGGTGATCGTGGTCCATGGCTACACGGCCTGCCGGCGCGACGAACGGATCCTGCTGGCGGCAGGGATGCTCCACCGCCATGGCTTTGCGGTCCTGGCCATCGACCTGCGGAACCACGGCGAGTCGGGCAGGCCGACCGGCCGTCACAGTGGCGGGGTCCGCGAGAGCGCGGACGTGCTGGGCGCGTGGGACTGGCTGGTCGCACAAGGCCGGCCACCGGCCGAGCGGATCGGGCTGTTCGGTATCTCGCTGGGCGCAGCCAGCGTCCTCATCGCCGCTGGCGACGAGCCCGGGGTCGCCGCGGTCTGGGCGGACAGCTCCTACGGCGACATCGACGAGGCGACGCGGGCCGAGCTCGGCCGCTTCAGCTTGCCGTCGTTCCTGTTGCCCGGCGGCATTCTCGCCAGCCGGCTGCTCGACGGGCCAGGGCTTCGGGCCAAGAGCCCCTTGCTGGGGATGCTTCGGCTCGGCGGCCGGCCGGTGTTCATCACCCACGGAACCGAGGACACCAGGCTGGACGTGCACTATGCCCATCAGCTCGTTACGGCCGGAGCCACGGCCGGCGTCGCCACGGAGTCCTGGATCGTCGATGGATCGGGTCACGCCGACGCGATCGTCGACCATCCCGCCGACTACGAGCGACGACTCGTCGACTTCTTCGAGCGCTCCCTCGGTTCGGTCCCGGCCGAGCCGGCGGCCCGGCATAACGCCGCGACGGAGGCGGGCGAACGCTGATCGTCGTCCGGCTCAACCGAACGAGCGGATCTCGTCGAGCACGACCCGGCCACCGAGATCGATCGTGCCGTTGGGTCCCAGCCGGGTCGACAGCCGCGAGCCGCGGCCCTGGCGGATCTCGAGGTCCCGGCCCAGCCGATCGGTGATGACGACGGCCGCGGCGCCGGTCGCCTCGTCCTCGGCGATACCGATGCCGGCCGCCAGGTAGCGACTGCGGATCGCCCCGGCGGCCCGATCCTCCCAGGCCCAGGCGTAGTACGAGCTCTCGCCGGGCGGGGCGCCGGCCAGCGCCTCGACCGCGGCGGCGTCGGGCAGCTCGTCGAGAGTGATCGGATGGATCCACGGTGCCCGGGCACGGACCCAGCGACGGTCATCCGCCGCCCAGGTCGGGACATCGCCGGCCGGCACGTGAAGCGCCTCGACCGGAGAGCCTGTCTCGGCCAGGAGCCAGGCACAGCCGACCGTCGGATGGCCGGCAAAGGCGAGTTCGGTACCCGGGGTGAAGATCTGGATCGTGCCCGTCGTCGGATCGTCGACGAAAACGGTCTCGCTGAAGCCGAGCTCTGCGGCCACCGACTGGCGCCGGTCGTCCGGGATAGCTCGGCCGTCGAGGAAGACACCCAGCGGGTTGCCGGCCGAGCCGTCGGGGGCGATGAACACGCGCAGGACGTGAAGGTCGGTCATCCTCGCGGCCGGGGCTCGGCAGTCGTGGCCTCGGCGGTCGTGGGCTCGGCGGTCGCCAGCTGCGCGGTCGTCCCGTCCGGGTTCGCTATCTCGGCGGCGCGCAGGCGGGCTACCCGTTCGAGCGCGAGCTGGGTCAATGCGTCGGGCAGTTCGCCCCGGGCGATCATCGCCGTGATCTCGGCGAACGGCACCCACCGGATCCGAAGGTCCTCGGACGCCTCGGGCGCCGCCTCGCCCTGGGTCAACCGGGTGGCCAGGTAGACCGTGCCGATCTCGTCTGTGACGGAATTCGACAGCTCCATCTGGCCGATCTCGCGCCAGACCGACGCCACGAGACCGGTCTCCTCGCGGAGCTCGCGCCGGGCGCCCTCGAGCGGGTCCTCGTCGAGCGGCACGCCGCCCTCGGGGATCTCCCAGGAATAGCGGTCCAGGGTGTAGCGGTGCTGCCCGACCAGCACCACCCGATCTTCGTCGTCGATCGCGACCACGCCGACCGCCCGGTTCCGGAAATGGACGACGCCATAGATCCCGGGCTCGCCGTCCGGACGGGTCACCTCGTCGTGGAAGACCTGGATCCAGGCGTTGTCGTAGACGATCCGTCGGGCCTGGCGACGCCATGGGCCGGCAGCCTCGCGCGGTACCGCGCCACCGTGTGGTTCGGACATGGTCGACATCCTATCCGGCACGAACGACGGGCGCGGATGCCCGCGCCACGGGACTGGTGATCGGCTCCGGAGGGCCGCCGCTAGACTCGGCAACGATGCCCGACGACGCACGTCCCGCCTCGCAGCCACGCCACGAGGTCGAGGTCCGCCTGGACGTCCGGATCCCGATGGACGATGGGTTGGAGCTGAGCGCCAACCTGTGGTTGCCGGTGCCCCGATCCGACGCCCCGGATGAACGCTTCCCGGCCATCCTCGAGATCTTGCCCTACCGCAAGGACGACTGGCATCGCCCCGGCGACGAGCGGCGGGGACGATGGCTGGCCGCCCGTGGCTTCGGCCTGTGCCGGCTCGACGTCCGCGGCACCGGCAGCAGCCCCGGCATCGCCCATGACGAGTACACCGCCCGTGAGACCGAGGACGGCTACGCAACGGTCGAATGGCTGGCCGCCCAGCAATGGGCCAACGGAAACGTCGGGATGTGGGGGATCTCATACGGCGGCTTCACCGCAATCCAGGTCGCCAAGCTGCGCCCGCCCCATCTCCGGGCGATCGTGCCGATGTATGCCACCGACGATCGCTATCTCGACGACGTGCACTACGTCGGCGGCTGCGTCACGGTCAGCGAGCTGAGCCAGTACGCGGTGAGCATGGTCGGCATGAACGCCCTGCCGGCCCGCCCCTCGTTCCGGGGCGAGCCCTGGCTCGATGAGTGGCGCGAGCGACTCGAGAAGACCCCGGTCTGGCTCTTCGAATGGCTCCGCCAGCAGCACGACGGCCCGTACTGGCGCCAGGGCTCGCTCGCCCCGGAGTACGAGGCGCTCGAGGCGGCCACCTTCCTGATCGGGGGCTGGATGGACAGCTATGTCGATCCCGTGCTGCGGATGCTCGAGCGCTGCGTCCACGCCCCGCGCAAGGCGCTCATCGGGAACTGGGTGCACGACTTCCCTGACGACGCCTACCCCGGCCCGAAGCTCGACTGGCTTCACGAGATGGTCCGCTTCTTCGACCACTGGCTCAAGGGCATCGAGAACGGGGTCATGGACGAGCCCGCCCTGACCTGCTTCATCCGGGACTATGCCCCGCCGGAGCCTTTCCCTCGAACCTGGCCCGGCACGTGGCGGAGCGAGCCTTCGTTCCCACCGCCGGACGCGAGCGAGACGGC
Source organism: Chloroflexota bacterium (assembly GCA_039931975.1). Lineage (GTDB taxonomy): Bacteria > Chloroflexota > Limnocylindria > Limnocylindrales > CSP1-4 > Chersky-267. The sequence goes on from JBDTQW010000040.1 coordinate 5,977, forward strand.
CTTGTGGCTGGGCGTCGGCGACGTGCCGCTGGCGGGTCGTCTGGCCAGCGGGCCGGTCGAGGACGACGGAGCCGACCGCTTCCCGCATCGGGCCACCACGGGCACCCGAACGGCATTGTCATGGGGTGCAGGCAGTCCCCCGAACGGTCTGGCCCGCGACCTGCGCCTGGACGACGCGCTCGTGCCGACCTACACCGGCGCCCCGCTCACCGAGCCGCTGGAGATCCTGGGCAATCCCGTCGCTGTCCTCAGCATCGAGGCATCGATGCCGGTGGCGACGGTCGTCGTCCGGCTGGCCGACGTGGCTCCCGACGGGACGGCCGCCCAGGTCGCGGCGGGTGTCCTCAACCTGACCCATCGCGATTCGCATCACTCGCCCACGCCGCTCGAGCCCGGTCGCCGGTACGAGGTCAGGGTCGGGCTTCGCGCCGCGGGCTATCGATTTGCGCCGGGCCACCGGATCCGCATGTCGATCGCTTCGAACTACTGGCCGGTCCTCTGGCCGTCCCCGTATCCGGGCGAGCTGACCGTCCACCGCCGTGGCTCTCGGCTCATCCTGCCGACCGTCCCGGCCGGCGAGGGCTCGCTCCCGACCCCTTCCTTCAAGACAACGGCGGCCGGTCTCGACGACGTCGAGGCCGGGGAGGGCGAAGCTCCGGTCTGGCAGATCGTCGAGGACGTCATCGCCGGGACCGTGACCGTGTCGACCAACGACGCCGGGGTCACGGCCATCCCGGACGGCGGCGCCGTGTTCGCCGGAGAGCGCCTCGCGATGACCGCGTCGGACGCCGATCCGGCCCACACCCGGATGGCCAACGAGGTCCACTACTGGCTCGACCAGGACGGCCGGCGGATCGACGTGCGGGCGGGCGGCGAGACGACCTCGACTGAGACCGACTTCCGGATGACCGTCCGCCTCGCGGTCGACCTCGATGGCCAGCCGTTCTTCGCCCGCGAGTGGGACGAGAGGATCCCGCGCCGGCTGGTCTGAGCCGCGACCGCGCGACCGCCGCTAGACTGCCGGGTGTCCTGAACTCGGAGTCCCGTCATGCCCGCCATCTCCATCCGAGCCGCCAGCTTCACCGAGTCGGTGATCCGCGAGATGAACCGGCTGGCGGTCGACGCCGGCGCGGTCAGCCTGGCCCAGGGCTTCCCCGATTTCGAGAGCCCGCGCGAGCTGCGCGAGGCGGCGGTCGAGGCGCTCCGCGAGGACATCAGCCAGTACGCCATCACCTGGGGCGCCAAGCCACTCCGGGCGGCCATCGCGGCCAAGACCGCGCGCTTCCATCCCGGCTGGGTGATCGACCCGGAGACCCAGGTGACCGTGACCTGCGGCGCGACCGAGGCGATGATCGCGGCGATGCTTGGAGTCGTCGACCCGGGCGACGAGGTCATCGTCTTCGAACCGTTCTACGAGAACTACGGCCCCGACGCGATCCTGAGCGGGGCGACGACCCGTTACGTGACCCTGCACGAGCCCGACTGGGCGATCGACCCGGACGAGCTCCGGGCGGCGTTCACGGCTCGGACCCGGGCGATCGTCGTGAACTCGCCCCATAACCCGACCGGCAAGGTCTTCTCGCGTGCCGAGCTGGAGCTCATCGCCGAGCTGTGCCAGGAGCATGACGTGGTCGCCCTGACCGACGACATCTACCAGCACATCGTGTTCGAGGGCGAGCACATCCCGCTGTTCACCCTGCCGGGCATGGCCGAGCGGACCATCGCGATCGACTCGATGTCCAAGTCCTATTCGGTGACCGGCTGGCGGATCGGCTGGGCGATCGCGAGCCCGGAGCTATCGGTCGGGATCCGCCGCGTCCACGACTTCCTGACCGTGGGCGCCGCTGCCCCGCTGCAGGCCGCCGCGGTCGTCGCACTGGGCTTTCCCGACGACTACTACGTGCGGCTGGCGGTCGACTATCGCGCCCGGCGGGACCGGATCGTGCCAGCCCTCGAGTCGGCCGGGTTCCGGGTCCATCGGCCGGCCGGCGCGTACTACGTGATGACCGACATCCGCGACCTGACCGAGGAGCACGATGTCATCTTTGCCCGGCGGCTGATCGCCGATCCGGGCATCGCCGGTGTGCCCGGCTCGTCGTTCTTCTCGCACCTGGACCTCGGTCGCCACAAGATCCGGTTCGCCTTCCCCAAGCGGATCGTGACGCTCGACGCCGCAGCGGCGCGCCTGAGCCAGATCCGGGGTCGCTGACGGCGGCCAAGCCGGCCGGCGCCCCGACGGATCAGCCGCCGGTGCTGCGGGCGCCCGCGCCGAACCGGGCGAGCACGGCGTCGATGTCCGCGCGGGCGGACTCCGTCCCGTAGTCGAGCAGCGGGTGGGGGTCGAGGCGGTGCTCGGTCAGGCTGCCGCCGACCCGGCTGTAAAGCACCGGGTAGACGCTGGCTGAGCCGTCCGACTCGAGGGTGATCGCGAGGGCGTCCGGGCCTGCCTCATCGACGAACGTCGCGAGCGGGCCGATCCCCTCGTCGCGGATGCCTGCGGTTGGGTCCAGGGTCACGATCCGGGCGAGATACGCGCGCTGGTGCCAGATCTCCGGTCCGCGACTGAGCTCGTCGGCAACGAACTCGAGCAGCTCGGAGCCAGCGATGGCCGGCCGTGGGGTCTCGATGCCGAAGCGGGTCCGGGCGATGTGGGCGGCCAGGCTTCGCGCGTTATAGCGAGCTCCCTGGACGGCCCCGGAATTGGCCGGCATCCCGTGCTTCTGGAGGCCCTTGGCACCCTGGCCGATGGTCCCCGCGAAGAAGATGCCGGGCACCGTCGCACTCTCCCAGTTGGCGGTCTGGGCGGGCAGGCGACTCTGACCGAACGTGGCCACACCGAGTGCCGGCAGGTCCTGGAGCGGGGCAGTGAAGCCGGTCGCGGCGATCACCTCGTCGGTCTCGAAGGCCTCCGGCGGACCCCCGCTGGACGGGCGCGTGCGAACGACCAGGCCCGACCCATCGGGCGCTCGCTCGATGGCTTCGATCGATGCGTCCAGCACGCCGACCCCGCCGCCCAGTACGTGGTCCTCATAGGGCTGCAGGTAGCGTGCCCGGATCCCCACGAGGGAATGCGTATTGACCGAGAGCTTGGTCGGACTCGGCGACGCGATGACGATCCGGCGGGCCCACGACAGCAGCCCCGATGCCAGCTCGAAGCCGGAGTTCTGCTTGCCGATGATGAACACCCGCTGGTCGGCGTACGTCTCGACGGGCCTCGTCTGGGCGTAGTGGGCGGCCAGTTCCATCCCCGGCGTCTCGGGCTGCCAGGGCTGGGCCACCCCGACCGCCATGGTGAGCGTTGTGGCGGTGTACACGCCGTCGCTCGTGGTCAGCTCGAACCGCCCGTCGTCGAGTCGGCGGGTCGACTCCCAGCGGCAGCCGTAGCGCACGGCAAGCTCGGTCCGGGCGGCGAAGGCGGCGATCGAGGCTTCCATCTCGGGACGTGACGGGAAGTACGAGATCGACCCGTCCATGAGCTCGGCCTGGATCGAACGGTGCGCATCCTCGTCCGGGATGAGGCTGTTCCAGTCGTATCGCTCGTAGGCGCGGGTCCCGCGCGGCTCCGGGGCGAATGGCTTCGTCCACGACAGTAGGCGCTGGAAGAACGGCCAGTGCCGGAACATCCCGCCCGGGGCCGGGTCGGCTGACAGCAACGCATGGGGCACGCCCAGGCTGCGCAGCGAGTACGAGGCCTGGAGACCACCCGGGCCGCTGCCGACGACGACGACGGGGTAGTCGCCGGGCGGGAACGGCCGGTCGCTCAGCTGCGCCACCGGTTCGCGTTGCGCAGGCGTCGCGCCGACGCCTGGAGCATCCGGTACATCACGCGGGGGTGGCCGATGAAGAACGGCTCGACGGCGGCGCCCGGCAGGACCAGGCAGCGCAGCGGAGTCAGAGCGACGACGTCCGCGACCGGCGGCTCGCCGAGCAGGATCGACACCTCGCCGAAGAAGTCTCCTCGTGACAGCGTCGCCCGTTCCTGGCCATCGACCTGGATCGAGCACGTCCCTTCCAGGATGATGTAGAAGCCGGAGCCGGTCATGCCCTGGCGGAGGACCCGCTCGCCCTGGGGATACCACTGCTCCTCGAACGTGTGGACGACCGCGCCGAGCTGGGGCGTCGACAGGTCCGCGAAGAGCGCGAAGCCCGCGATCGTGTCGACGATCTCGTCGGTTCCCGCCATCGTTCGACTGCCTCGAGGGTCCACGGCGCCGAGCCCGCCGTCGGGGCTCCCGCTTCCTGCCGCGTTCTGCCATCGTATATGACGATGAGCCTCACGACGGAACGCAAGATCCCACTACTGCGCGAGGTTGCCCTGTTCGATGGCATCGACCCGGACGGGCTGGCGATGATCGCCGAGCGAGCGCTCGAGGTCGATTTCACCGAGGGCCGCACCATCGTCCGCCAGGGCGAGGTCGGAACCGGCTTCTTCCTGGTCACCTCGGGCGGCGCCCGGGTCATCCGGGACGGCACGACGATCGCCGAGTACGGCCCCGGAGACTTCTTCGGGGAGTTGTCGCTGCTCGATGGAGGGCCGCGGATCGCATCGGTCGTGGCCACGACCCCGACGAACTGTCTGGCCATCGCCTCGTGGGACTTCGAGGCCCTCCTGGAGTCCCAGCCGCGACTCGCCATCGCGATCCTCAAGGGCGTCGCCCGGCGCCTGCGGGCGGTGAGCGATGAGCATCGTCACTGACCGCGCCGGGCCCGAACATGGAGCCAGGATGACCATCGACCGGCCGAGCCCGAGCGGGACGGTCACGTTCCTCTTCAGCGACATCGAAGGTTCGAGCCGCCTGGAGCAGGAGGTCGGCACCGAGGTGTACGCGACGGTGCTCGCCCGCCACCGGGCGATCCTGCGGGCTGCCTTCGAAGCCCATGGCGGCGTCGAGCAGGGCACCGAGGGCGATTCGTTCTTCGTGGTCTTCCCGAGTGCCTCCGAGGCGCTCCGCGCGGCGGTCGAGAGCCAGCTCGGGTTGGCGGCCGAGGCCTGGCCCGAGGGACGGTCGGTCCGCGTCCGGATGGGCGTCCACACCGGCGACGTGACCCGGGTGGGCGAGGGCTACGTTGGGATCGACATCAACCGCACGGCGCGGATCGCCGCCGCGGGCCACGGCGGCCAGGTCCTGGTCTCGGCGGCGAGCCGCGGCCTGATCGGTGAATCCCTGCCGGCGGGTGCTGGCTGGCGGGATCTCGGCGCCTACCGGCTGCGCGACTTCCCGGAGCCGGAGCGGCTGAGCCAGCTGGTCGTGGATGGGCTGGCCGCCGAGTTCCCGGCGCTGCGGACGGTCGACGCGCGGCCGAACAACCTGCCCGTCTCCCTCACGACCTTCGTCGGCCGTGAGCGCGAGCTGACGGATGCGCGGCGCCTGCTGACGACGGCCCGGCTGCTGACCATCACGGGTCCCGGCGGGATGGGCAAGACCCGCTTCGCGATCGAGCTCGCCCATGCGGCGGCCATCGACTTCCCCGATGGAGCGTTCTTCGTCCCCCTCGAGCCGGTCGTGGACCCGCTGCTCGTTCCGGGCACGATCGCCCACACGATCGGCATCGTCGAGAGCGGCGCCCGTCCACCGTTGGAGCTCCTGGTCGAGCTGCTGGCCGGTCAGCGCGTCCTGCTGATCCTCGACAACTTCGAGCGACTGACCGCGGCGGCACCCGTCATCGGCGATCTCCTACGCGCGGCGCCCGGGCTGCGCTTCGTGGTCACCAGCCAGGCCATCCTCCATCTGTCCGGGGAGCACGAATTCCCGCTCGACGGGCTGGCCGTGCCGCCGGTCATGGATCGGCTTACTCCGGAAGGTCGGATCGGCCGGGCCGGAGTGGACGCGGGGGCGATCGAGCCGGAGCGTCTCCTCGGCTACGATGCCGTCCGGCTGTTCGTGGAGCGGGCGATGGCGGCTCGTCCAAGCTTCAGCCTCGATCGGGCCAACGCCCCGGCGATCGCCCGGATCTGCGCCCGCCTCGACGGCATGCCGCTGCCCATCGAGCTTGCCGCCGTCCGTGTCCGCGTCCTGACGCCAGACGCGATCCTCACCCGGCTGGAGCATCAGTTCGAGCTGCTTGCGTCTGCGGCCCGCGACGTGCCCGAGCGGCAACGCACCCTGCGCGGCGCGATCGCCTGGAGCTACGACCTGCTCGACGAGCCGAGCCAGCACCTGCTCGACCGGCTGGGGTGCTTCAGCGGCGGCTGCAACCTCGAGACGGCGGAGCTGGTCTGCGGCCCAGCCGACGAGCTCGGGCGCGACGTCTTCGATGGGATCGCCGACCTGGCCGACCAGAGTCTCATCCGGCGATCCGAGGCCGGCGGCGAGATCCGCTTCTCGATGCCCGACACGATCCGGGCGTTCGCGGTCGAGCGCCTCGAGGGGCGGGGCGAGGCCGAGCCGACCAGGCGGCGCCACGCCGAGGCGTTCCTCGCCCTGGCCCGCACCGCGGCAACCCGTCTGTCCGGTGACGACCAGCGCGAGTGGGTCGAGCGCCTCGAGCGCGAGCACGACAACTTCCGGGCGGTCCTCGACTGGGCCGTGAAGACCCCCGAGCCGACGATCGCGCTCGAGCTCGCCTTTCTCCTCTGGCGCTTCTGGCAGAAGCGCGGCCACCTCGCCGAGGCCCGCCGCCTGCTCGACGACATCGCCGAGCGACCCTGGGCGAAAGAGGACCCGGTCGCCTACGCTCGACTCCAGGAGGCGCACGGTGGCGTCGCCTACTGGCAGGGCGACTTCGCCGGCGCGCTCCCCTCGTACCAGGCCGCCCTGGAGCGGTGGCGCGAACTCGGCGATCGGACGGAGATCGCCAACGCCCTGTACAACCTGGCGTTCACCTACAACATCGGGGAGCAAGCCCAGGGGGTCGCGGCGACGTTCGACATGTCACGCGGGCGGGCGTTGCTCGACGAGAGCCTGGCGATCTACCGCGACCTCGGCGATCAGCGTGGGATCGGCAATGCCCTGTGGGCGATCGGCGCTGTCGAGATGTTCGCCCAGAAGCGAGCGGAGACGCTGCCGATCTTCGCGGAGGCCCGTGAGGCGTTCAAGGAAGCTGGCGATCGGACGATGGAGGCATGGGCGCTCCACATGACGGGCATCGTGAGCGTGCTGATCGACGATTTCGTAAGCGCCGAGGATGCCTTCCGCCACGCGCATCGGCATTTCAAGGACGCCGGCGACATCACCGGCCAGGCGCTCGTCGTCGACGACTACGCAACCCTTGCCCTAGCCTCGGGTGACAAGGAGCGAGGCATTCGGCTGTGGGCGGCAGCCCGGCGGATCCAGCAGACGCTCGGGACCAGGATCGTCCAGGCCTCCAGCGAATCGTCGCAGGAGCGCGCGTGGCGCAGCCCCGAGCCGGGCGATGCGACCCCCGAGCGCCGCGCCGAGCTCGAGGTCGAAGGTCGCTCGTGGACACTCGAGGAGGCCCTGGCCTACGCGGTCGACGGCACGCTGCCCGGTTAGGCTACTAATAGGCAGGGTGGCCGTCGCGATCCCGGCCGGCGAACGGCTCGCGCGCTAGACTGGGCTCCGATGACCACCGAGGCGACCCCCGTCCGCGAGAAGACCGCGATCCCGAAGAACCCCGGCCGACGCGACCTCGGGATGAAGGCGACCCTCCTGTTCCCGGACCGCGACATCGTCGATCGGTTCTACGTCCCGCTCATCTACACCGCCTGTCGGACGTGCTACTCCGAGCTCGAGCCCGACGAGATTTTCCGGCGGGCCGTCGCCGGGGAGATCGATCCGGCCAAGCAGCAGAAGCTCATCCAGGGCGTGATCGAATCCGGCCACGGCTCGACGATCGAGCACATCGTGTTCACGTTCGGGATCAGCGGCGTGTCGCGGACCCTGTCCCATCAGCTGGTCCGCCACCGGGCCGGCGTCGCGTTCGACCAGCAGAGCCAGCGCTACGTCACGTACAAGGGCGCCTCGACGATGCTGCCGACGACCCTGGCCGAGGGCGACCCCGAGCTGCGCCAGCGCTACGAGGACCAGATCGAGGGTTCACTCGAGCTGTACGGAGAGATGGTCGCGGCCGGGATCCCCGGCGAGGACGCCCGGTTTGTGTTCCCCAATGCGACCCGCACGAACCTGGTCATGACCACCAACCTGCGAGCGCTCATCCACATGAGCGGTCTGCGCCTGTGCACCATGGCCCAGTGGGAGATCCGGCGGCTGTTCCAGTTGATCCGCCACGAGATCTTCGGCGTGTCGCCCTTCCTCGGGTCGTTCCTTGCCCCCAAGTGCGTCGCGCTGGGCTACTGCGACGAGATGGGCAACCGCGACGAGCACTGCCCCATCCGCCCGCACAAGGACACCGTCCTGGGCGCGTGGGCCGACAAGGCGAAGGCGGCCAAGGCTGCCGGTCGCGAGCTGTCGGTCCGCTGACCCGCGTCCAGATCTGGCGCCCGCCCGACGTGCGAGATGACCACCAGGTGGGCGTTCGTCAGAGTCCCCGGGCCCACTCCGGCCCCACTCGTACCGTCCCACGCTCACGGCGGGACGTTTCGTACCCCGCCGAGGGCTGAATCAGCCGATCTCGGCCGGATCCCTTGACCAACGCCCAAATGGCGAGCATTTGACAGCCGGAGCCTCTCCCGACAGCCGCCCTGGCTGGACGCAGTCGCCCGAGCCGCAAGCTCGAGTCAGGCATCAGACGCACCCAGCCTGGTCACGAACTGCCGGATGACCCTGGCCAGGCGCGGCCCGGCGATCGCCCCCGACTCGAGGACCTCCTCGTGGGTCAGTGGCTGGCCGGTGTAGCCCGCGCCAGCGTTCGTGACCAACGACACACCGCAGACCTCGATGCCCGCCCAGCGTGCCGCGATGGCCTCGAGCACGGTCGACATGCCCACGGCGTCGGCGCCCAGCGTCCGCAGCATGCGCACCTCGGCCGGGGTCTCGTACGACGGACCGACCAGGCCGACGTAGATGCCTTCCGCGTGGTCGACGCCCTCGGCGGCGAATGCCTCGCGCAACCGCGCGCGCAGGCGCGGGCTCCAGACGTCGGTCAGATCGACGAAACGCGGCCCGACCGAGTCGGCGTTCAGGCCCACAAGCGGGTTGCGTCCGGTGAGGTTGATGTGGTCGGCGATGATCATCAGCGTCCCGGGGCCGAACCCCGGGTCGACCCCGCCTGCCGCGTTGGTCAGGACCACGATCCTCGCCCCCAGCCGGCCCATCAGCAACACCGGCTGGACGACCAGGCCCGAATCGTGGCCCTCGTACAGGTGGAGGCGGCCCTGGAGCATCGCCACGGGGACGCCCTCGAGCCGTCCCAGGAGGAGCCGGCCCACATGCCCGGGCGCGGTCGCGGCGGGCCAGCCCGGCAACTCGGCGAAGGGGATCGCGACCGGGTCGGCCAGGTCCTCGGCCAGGCCGCCAAGACCCGACCCCAGCACGATCCCGACCTCCGGCACGAGGTCCGTCCGGCGGCGGACCGCCGCCTCGAGCGAGGCCAGCCGGGCGGGCTGTTCGGCCGGTGGGATGGGTCGGGACGGGTCGGCGTCGCTCACTGACCGGAGTCTACGTTCCGGCCCCGCCGACTGTCCGCGTAGCCCGCCGCTGGTCTGCCGTCGGCCCGCTCGTCGCCACCGACACGGGGTCGGGACGGAACATGAAAAAGCCGCGGCGCGAACGACCGCGGCTGTCTTCGCTCGCCCGGGGGAGTACCGACACCGGGATGCCGGTCACATCCCCCGGGCGACCTCAGTGCCGCGATGGTGAGATCACGACCCCGAGACGCGAAGCGCCCGAAGCGACCGGTAGAGTCGGGACACCGTTGATGCGATCTCCAGTGCCTAGTCCCTGACGGCCCCTTCGGGCAAGACCAACGTTACCGGCCTGGACCCGCGCCGGGCAACGCGGTTTTCCACGAACTTGGACGATCGCAGGCGGAACGCGTCCACCACTTTCGACGATCTGTGGATGGCCGGTGGACAAGCCTCCCGGCCGGCGCCGCTGAGCCTCGGTCAGCCGCCCATCGCGAACATCTCGACCCTTGGCAGGCCGGCGGTCGCCTCCGAGCGGATCTCCGAGTAGCGGTCGGTGCGGGCCGACCAGACGGCCCGGATCGCCGCGGTCAGGTCCTCGTCCGATGCCCCGCCCCGGGCGAGCCCGCGGAGATCGGTCCCCTTGACCGCGAACAGGCAGGTGTAGAGCTGGCCGTCGGCCGAGATCCGGGCCCGGGTGCAGGCGCCGCAAAACGGCGATGTGACCGAGGCGATCACGCCGACCTCACCATCGCCGCCGGCGTAGCGCCAGCGATCGGCCACCTCGCCCGGATAGTTCGCGGGCAGCGGCTCGAGCGGCAGCTCGGCCGAGATCGCCGCGACGATCTCCGCGGCGGGCACAACCTCGTCGAGACGCCAGCCATTCGAATGGCCTACGTCCATGTACTCGATGAAGCGCAGGATGTGACCCTCGGCACGCGCCCAGCGGGCCATCGGCACGATCGAGTCCTCGTTGATCCCGCGCCGGACGACCATGTTGATCTTGAGCGGCCCGAACCCGGCTTCGATGGCCGCCGCGATCCCGTCGAGGACCTTGGCGACCGGATAGTCGACCCCGTTCATCGACCGGAAGGTCTCCTCGTCGAGCGAGTCCAGGCTGACCGTCACCCGACCCAGCCCGCCGGCCCGGAGCGCAGGCGCCATGGATCGCAGTGCTGAGCCGTTCGTCGTCATGGTCAGGTCGACCGGCCCGCCGTCGGGGCGACGGATCTCGGCGAGCATCGCGATGAGCGCGGGCAGGTCGCGACGAGCGAGCGGCTCACCGCCGGTGATGCGGAGCTTCTCGACGCCCTCGGCCACGAACAGCCGAGCCAGCCGGACGATCTCCTCGAAGCTCAGGACCTGGTCGCGGGGAAGGAACGCGAAGTCGCGCCCGTAGATCTCGCGGGGCATGCAGTAGGTACATCGGAAGTTGCACCGGTCTGTGACCGAGATGCGCAGGTCATGGACTCGCCGGCCGAGTCGGTCGAGCACCGGTTCGGTCACGACCGCGAGCGGGATCCGGGGCGACACCATGGCAGCATGGTACAGGCGCCCACCCGAACAGCCCGGCGAACCCCCGAGCCTGCCGCCGGTGGTCCATCTCCGGCCGATGTTGACCGACCGCACCGAACTGCCGGTGACCGCCCGCACCGAAGGCCGGTGACGCTCGGCAACGATCCGTCCGCCGGTACCACCGGGTCGCATGGTTGGTACCTCTAGCGCACTCCACCGGACCCCCTCCTGCCCATACGATGCCAACACGCCCTGAGATCGGGCTACGCGGAATTCACCCGGAGGGGACCGAACGATATGGCAGCGACTGAATCTCGGACTGGCTTCCGGCTCCCATGGAGCACGGAAGAGAAAACGACCGGCCAGCGCGAGGACACGCCGAGCGACGCCGATCGCCCGTCCGACGACGCCGCGGTCGCCGCGGCTGACACCGCCACCGCCGACGCCGCCACGGCTGACGCTGCGAAGACAGACGCCGCGCCCGCTGATGCGACTGTGCCGTCCGCCGATGCCTCTTCCGACACCGCAACCGTTACCAGCACCGATCCCGAGCACGCCGATCCGCCCACCGCAGCCGTCGTCACCGAGGAAGCTTCCGTGCACCCGACCGTTTCACACGACATTCAGGGTCGATCCAGGGATGCCGCGCCGAAAAAGCCCAGCAAGTTCATGGCCGACCTCACCCGGGCGATGCAGGCGGCCGCCGGGTCGTCGCGGACCGCGACCCTTGAGCAGTTCCAGGCGGAGGCTAAGATCCACACCGAGGAGGTCCATGCCCGCTCCGCGGACGAGGCCACCGAGCTGCGCAAGACCGCTGACGACGACATCGTCACCATCCGCGAATGGTCGAAGGCCGAACTGGCCCGCGTTCGGGAGGAGACGGATCGCAAGATCAGCACACGCAAGGCCAACCTGGAGGGCGAGCTCGAGGATCACGCCGCGCGGATCGAGCGCCGGATCGAGCGACTCCAGACCCGGGTCTCAGCGTTCGAGGCCGAGATGGAGCAGTTCTTCGAGAAGCTCCTCAACCAGGATGATCCAGCCGAGTTCGCGGCCATGGCCGAGCACCTGCCCGAGCCGCCGCCGTTCGACTTCGAGGACTACGACGACGTCCTGACGAGCCGGGCCGGCGGTTCCCATGCCCTCGCCGAGCTGGAGACCGCCCCCGAGGTCGTAGCCGAGACTCCAGCCGATGCGGTCGTCGAGACCGTGTCGAGCGTCGAATCGGACACCCCCGGCGCAGGGACCCAGCCTGATGCCGAGGCGAGCGCCAAGGACAGTGTCGAGGCCAGCGGCCTGGTCGGCGACACGGGGTCCGAGCTCATCGGCGAGGAGACCGCATACGCCGTCCAGGACGATCCGGCCGCGGTCGAGGCCGCGATGGCGGCCATCGAGGCCGCCTACAAGGCCGCCGGGGCGACCGGGCCCGAGACCGCGGATGTCGTGCCCGCTGCCGAGGCCGGGAGCGACACTGACGCCGACGGCGCCGATGCGCCGGACCCGCGCCTCGCGGCGCTTGGCTGGACCCCCGATCTCGGTGCGGCCGAGGCCGAGGCGGCCGCATCTGCGGCCGACAGCTCCGACGAGGAGATCCCGACCATCGACGACGAAGCCCTGGCGAACCGGCTCGCCGGCCTGGTCCCTGAAGGCTCACCGGCACCCGCCCCGCGAGCACCCGCACCCAAGGCCGCGGCCAACAGCCAGGTCGTCGTGACGGGCCTGGTCAGCGTCGCCAGCATCGCCAGCTTCAAGCGCCACATCGGCCGGATCACCGGGGTCCAGTCGGTCGGCGTGTCGTCGGGCCCTGACGGCGAGTTCGTGTTCAAGGTCGCTCACGGCAGCGACGTGGTCCTGGCCGACGCCATCCCGAGCCTGCCGGGCTTCGAGGCCCGGGTCACCGGCACGGGCGATGGCGTGATCAACGTCAGCGCACGCGACCCTGAGTCCGAGAGCTGATCCGGCCCTGTCGGATCGAACCTGACCACAGATGGCCCGACTGACCGTCGCCCTGGCGCTGCCCGCCGAAGAGCTCGGCCCTGTCGAGCGGGAGCTCGCCCTGGCCGGCTACGACGTGGTCCCGGTGACCTCCCCCGACGAGTTCGCCACCCTCCTCGACTCGCGTCGGGAGTTCGCCCTGGCCGTGCTCGACGGCGAGAGCGACTTCGACAAGTCGATCGAGTTCTATTCGCTCCTCCACGAGGATGGCCGGGACATCCCGGCCCTGATGGTCGTGTCGCCCAAGAGGCTCGAGCAGCTGACCGGCGCAGTCACCAAGGCGGGCATCAACGACGAGTACTTCACCCGGCCCTACTCGGCCGACTCGCTCCGCTGGCGGGTCGAGGCGATGCTCATCCGATCCCAGACCGTCGACGACGGCAAGGGCCCGATCATCGAGTCCGACCAGGGCATCAGCATGACCGGCGGCGGCCCCAAGCGGGCGACCATCGTGGCCGTCTTCAACCCCAAGGGCGGCGTCGGCAAGACGACCATCTCGATGAACCTCGCGACCACCCTCCAGGTCCGCCGCGGGCAGCGGGTGCTGCTGGTCGACGCCGACACAGTCACCGGGCACATCGCCAACTCGCTCGGGCTCGACCAGGTCAAGACGGTCGACGACGCCTGGGAAGATGACCGCCACGATGGGGTGGAGCCACGGACGCTGGCCCAGCTGGCGACGCATCATGCGAACGGCCTCGAAGTGGCCGTCCTGACCACGCAGCCACTCGAGAGCGGCAACCTCGATCCGCAGCTGGTCGGCGATGCGCTGTCCTTCTCGCGCCGAGGCTACGACTTCATCATCGTCGACATGCACCCCTCGTATGGGCCGATCAATCGAACGATCTTCAAGCGCGCCGACCGGATCCTGGTGCCGATCACACCCGACGTGCCGGCGCTCCGGGCCGGCGTCCAGCTCAGCGGCCTGGCCGAGGAGCTCGGCCTGCGCGACAAGCTCGCGATGGTCGTCAACCGGGCCAACAGCGGCGTGTCCGTTGCCGACATGGAGCGGACCGTCGGGATGCCCGCGCTGGCCCTCATCCGCTCGGGCGGGCTGCTCTTCGTGCGCGCCGCCAACGAGGGTCGCTCGGTCGTCGAGCAGTTCCCCCGCGAGAAGGTGACCGAGGACTTCGACGCCCTGGCGGATCGGCTCCTCGGGATCGAAGGCAACAAGCCCGAGCCGACGACACCGACCGCGCGACCGGCACTCCGAAACATCTTCGGCCGGTCCAAGGAAACCGCCCGGGTCTAACCGCCGGGCTGACGCCCATCGCGGCTCTGCTCGCCTCGTGCTCGACGGTCGACCTGCTCGACCCCCCGCAGGTAGCTGCGATTGACCAGGAAGGTGTCGACCTCGGTCCCGCCGATCCGTTGATCACCGAGATAGGCCACCGCATCGGTCACCGGGACGAACATCTCGGTGGCCCGGTCGAGCAGCCGCTCCGGCTCTGACCCCGGGAACAAGAAGACCGTCCCGACCACCCGGAAGGGCGGTACGTCGAGGGCCAGGTCGTAGCTGATTTTGTGGATCCGGTGCGCCGCCTTCTCGTCCTCATTCATGATCGGCAGGGTGGTCTGGCCGGCGAGGACCACGATCAGGTCGTACGGATCGATCGCCTTGAGGCCGGGCGCCGGACTGAACGGCTCCGAGCCATCGATCGGCGCCCACGACACGTCCGTGATCGGGATCGACTCCCGTCGGTTGAGGACGTCGGACAGGCGGCCATCGAGTTGCATCGCCCCGACGAGCCGCCACTCCTCGGTCAGACCGTCGAAGGTCATGCCCTTGGCGGTGACGGTCGGGATGTCCGCCGCCGGCGGCGGGGCCGGCTCCTCGGCCGGAGGCTTGTTCTTCTTCAGGAAATCGAACGGCACGTCATTCCTCTTCAGCCGACCCGGAGTTGTCGCGAATGGCGACGACGACGCTCTCATCGGCGAGGGTCGTCGTGTCGCCGAGATTCCGGCCCTCGGCGATGTCGCGCAGCAACCGGCGCATGATCTTGCCCGACCGGGTCTTGGGCAGGTCCGGGGTGAACATCAGGTGTTTCGGCCGGGCGATCGCACCGATGACCTTGGAAACGTGCTCGCGGAGCTCGACCCCCAGGACATCCGAGGGCTCCTTGCCCGCGCGCAGGATCACGAAGGCGAAGATCGCCTGGCCGCTCACGTCGTCGGTCTTGCCCACGACGGCCGCCTCTGCCACCGATTTGTGGTCGACCAGGGCCGACTCGACCTCGATCGTGCTGATCCGGTGACCGGCCACGTTCATCACGTCGTCGACGCGCCCGAGCAGCCACAAGTAACCGTCCTTGTCGCGCTTGGCCCCGTCGCCGGCGAAGTAGACCCCCGGGAAACGGCTCCAATACGTCTGGCGATAGCGCTCCGGGTCGCCGTAGATGCCGCGCAGCATCGCCGGCCAGGGTCGCTTGAGGACCAGGTAGCCACCCCCGCCCAGGGGCACGCTCTCCCCCTTGGCGTCGACGACGTCGGCCTCGATCGCGGGCAGCGGGAATGTCGCCGAGCCCGGCTTGGTCGGTGTCACGCCGGGCAGCGGGCTGATCAAGATCGCGCCCGTCTCGGTCTGCCACCACGTGTCGACGACGGGACAGCGGCCCCCTCCGATGTGCTCGTGGTACCACAGCCAGGCTTCCGGGTTGATCGGCTCGCCGACCGACCCGAGGAGCCGCAGGGACGAGAGATCGTGGCGCTCGGGATACGCCTCGCCCTGCTTCATGAAGGCGCGGATGGCCGTCGGCGCGCAGTACAGGATCGAGACCTTGTAGTCCTCGACGATCTGCCACCAGCG
>JBDTQW010000041.1:0-21417 GCA_039931975.1 Chloroflexota bacterium
GCTCCACGGTCTGACCACGCTTGATGTTGCGGAGGGTGATCCGGACCTGGGCCGACCCGCGGCCCATCTTGATGTGGTGGTAGTCGAGGATCTGCCAGAGGTCGCCGTCCAGCTCGATCGCGACGCCCTTCTTCAGCTCACCGGTAGAGATCATGCAGACGGGCTCCAGGTGTCCGGCGGGCAGGGGCCGACCGGCGGTTGGTTCGGGTGTGACGGCCCGATTGTAGTCGGTGCCCGCGGGTCGGCTCGGGCGGGCATCAGGCGTCGATGACCACGATCTCGCGCGGGAATGCGGTGAGCCGGTCGCACCGGCCGGCGGCCAGGTCGACGGCCACGAGATCCTCGATCCGGACCCCCATCTCGCCGTCCAGGTAGATCCCCGGCTCGACGCTGAACACGGTCGGGCTGGGCAGCGGCAGATCGCTTGCCGTGTGGCCCAGCCTGGGCAGCTCGTGGGTGGCCAGCCCGATGCCGTGTCCGGTGCCGTGCCCGAACCGGTCGCCATGGCCCGCCGCGACGATGACGTCACGGGCGAGAGCGTCGACCGCCCGACCGCTGGGCAGCGGCCGACCCGTCCGGACGGCGCCGGCGACCCCCTCGATCGCGGCGGCCTGGGCGGCGGCCACGAGCTCGTAGATCGCCCGGTCGCGAGTCGTCGGCTCGCCGATGAAGAGGGTCCGGGTCATGTCGCTGCGGTAGCCATCGACCTGGGCCCCGAAGTCGAACAGGAGGACCGTCCCGGCGCGGACCGGACGGTCGCCCGGCGAGCCATGGGGCAGCGCCGCCTCGGGCCCTGCCAGGCAGGCCACGTCGAAGGCGAGGCCGTCGGCCCCACCGGTCCGCATCAGCCACTCGAGGCGAAGGGCCAGCTCTCGCTCTGTGACCCCGACCCGGATCTCGGGCAGGAGCGCGGCCAGGGCCAGGTCGGCGACCGCGCATGCGGCCGCGACCCGGTCCATCTCGGCCGGTTCCTTGGTGGCACGGTCGGCCTCAAGCCAGCCCTCGACTGGGACCAGCTCGACGTCCGGCGTGGCCTCGGCCAGCTTTATCCAGGTCGCGTGACTGACACGGTCGGCTTCGAACGCGACCCGGCGCGCGCCGAGCGAGGCCAGGACTTCCGGCCAGCGCTGGTCCAGATCGTTGTAGACCGGCGCGATCCGAGCCTCCGGCGCCTCGCGCTCGGCCTGGACCCGATAGCGGCTATCCGCCATCACGACGACCTCGCCGGCTCCGACCAGGAACCAGCCCGAAGATCCGGCGACGCGCTCCTCGCCATCGCCCAGGACCATGCCGCTGAGGTAGCGCGTGTGCTCGGGTCGCGTCCCGAAGTAGGCGTCGAGGCCGGCATGGGCCAGGCGCTCACGGAGGCGGGCGATGCGGAGGGGTCGGGCGGACCGGTCGGCCGCGGTCCAGCGGGCCCGATCGCGAGCGGTCGGCGGCGGAGCGAAGTCGTCCGGCCGGGTCGTGCCGGCGACGCGCTCGACGGTCATCAGTAGCCGTATTTCTTGAGGTTCGCCTGGTGTTCCTTGTACGTCTTGGCGAAGGCGTGCTTGCCGCCGCCATCCGGGATCGCGACGAAGAAGAAGTAGCCCGTCTTGTCGTTCGGCTCGAGGGCGGCGTCGATCGATGCGACGGTCGGGGTACAGATCGGCCCGGGCGGCAGGCCGCCGACGACGTAGCTCTGGTAGCCGGCCAGCGCGTCGGGCACGACGAGGTCCTTGAGCGCGCCGCCGGGTGGCGACCAGAAGGCGTAATCCTTCCACTCAGAGAACTTGAGCTTGCCCAACTTCACCGTGTCGTTGGCAAACAGGACGGTCGGGTCGGCGTTGAGGATGAACGGGGCGTTGTCGAGCCGGTTCTCGTAGACCCCGGCGATCAGCGGCCGCTCCTCGTCGACGACCGCTTCGCGTTCGACGATCGAAGCCAGGGTCAGGACCTGGTAGAACGTCAGCCCGCGGTCCTTGGGGACCTTGAGGCGATCTGGACCGACGGCCTCCTCGAACCGGTCGAGCATCCGACGGATGAGCTCATCGGGGGTCACGTCGGGCAGGACTCGGTAGGTGGCCGGGGCGAGGAAGCCCTCCAGCGAGGCGCCCTTTGGGAGCTCCAGCCAGGGGTAGTCATCGAGGAGGGCCTTGGGCGGCTTCCTGACCTCGTCGTAGAACGCCTGGAAATCCATCGTCAGAGGCAGGGTCTGGAGCTTGGCGGTGATCTGCTCCAGGCGGAGGCCCTCGCGCAGGCCGATCGAGACGGCGACGTCCTTCGACACAAGGAGGGCGTTGACGATCTCGTCGGGGGTCATGTTCTTGCGCAGGATGTAGGTCCCGGCCTCCAGCTTGTTGGCCAGGTCCTTCTCGGTCGAGATGAACACGAAGGCCCGGGCGTCGCGCAGGAAGCCCTGCTCCTGGAGGCGACCGGCGATCCCTGCGGCGCTGTCACCATCGGCCACCGTGAACTCCAACTGGGCGGCGTCGCTGCTGGCGGGCTCGGTGAGCACCGGCCCCAGGTCCTCGCGGACGAGCTCCTTGACGAACGGCAGACCCAGTGCGCTCGGGTTGTCGGCGGCCCATTCGACCACGGCCCGTGCGACGACCGGCCGGAGGACCGTCAACCCCACGATGATGACGATCCCGGCGAGCACGCTCATGAACAGGAGCAGCCGGAACAGGCCGCCCAGACCGAAGCCCCGGCGATCGCGCGGCGCCTGGGGCGGTCGGCCGCCGGCGCGTGGCGGCTGCGGCGCCCGGCCGCGGCGGCCGCTCCTGCCCGACTCGGGGGCCCGCGCGTAATGCTCTTCGTCGATGTTGACGTCGCCCAAGTAGGCCGGACCCCGGTCGCGCGGGCGACCGCCGCCGCGGATCGTCATGACGCACCGCCGGCCCGCGCGCGGGCGTCCAGCTCGTCCTGGAGGATGATCGCCGCGGCCTCGCGGTCGACCCGGGCGCGATGCTCGTCGCGCTGGGTCGCCGAGGGCGGGCCGCCGGAGCGGCCCCGCTTCATCGGCCCGAGACGGGTCTCGGCAAGGTGACTCGACAGGCGTTCGTCGCGGAGGGTCACTGGCAGGCGCACGAGGGGTGTGACGGCCTCGACCCATGCCCGGGTGATGCGGGCCTGCGGTCCCTCTACACCCGACGCCTCGAGCGGCCACCCGACCACGATCTCCGTCGCCTCCTGCTCGGCGGCCAGGCGGACGATGGCGACCGCGTCGGTGCCGACGTCCCGCGCCCGGCGCAGCGTCGTCAGGGCCACGGCGGCACCATCGGCGTCGGCGGCGGCCACCCCGATCCGGCGCTCGCCCAAGTCGATCCCGAGGATCCGATTCATGGCGCGATCGCGGACGACGCGGGGCTGGAGGAGGCCGGGCTTGAGACGGCTTCGTCGCCGGCCACAGTGAGGTCGAGCCGGGCGTCGATGGTTGGGATCGACGACACGAAGCCGGGCCAGGTCGCGATGGTCACGGTCCCATAGCGGCCGAGGATGCTTCGGGCCTCATCGACCGAACGGCCCTTGATCGCCTCTCGAAGCGTTGCCGGGTCCAGGACCGGGACTGCCTCGCCGGCTGCGGTCACCCGGAAGTCGACCAGCTCGCCGGCGGCCGATCCGGAGTCGGGCTGGGCCGATACGGAGTCTTCGCGAAGTCGGCGTTCCGCCGGGACCTGGGCCGCGATGCGCTCCTGGGCGACCCGCCCGATCTGGCTGGTGTCGATTGCGACGACGGTTCCGCTGGCCGTCGCCGCCAGCTGGAAGGTCGGCCGCTCGACATCGATGAGCGTGTCCGGATCGACCGACGGAACGACCTGGCCGAGCTTGCCCGTCGCCGGGAAGGCCGTCGCTCCCTGAGGCAGCTCGTCGGGCGCGGCCGCCCACGATGCGAACTGGGCGCCGAGGTCGGTGGTCAGCTGGGCGATGGCGGCGTCGAGGTCCGACTGCTGGATGCGGGTGAACTCTTCGCGCTTGCCGCCGGTCATCGCCGCGGGGTTGTTGACCTTGATCACGACCGAGTTGTAGCTCGACGGGACCACCCGGACCGTGCCGGCCCCAACATTGCCGCTCGGCCCGGTCTTGACCGCCCGGGCGGCGACGTCGCGGGACTGGCAGGTGATCTTCGGCGGGTCGCCCCTGAGGATCGCCACCGGAAGGAATACCCCTTCGTCGGTCGCGAAGCCGATCCCGCTGCCTGTCCGGGCGATCGTACCGGCTGGCACCGTGTACGACCGGGTCGGATCGCAGTTCGTCCACCGGAGCGAACCCTTCGCCTTGGCCTGGACGAGGCGCTTGCCGCTCGCCTCGAACTCGCCCGAGGCGGTGAAGTCGAGGCTCAGCCGGGTCGCGGGGATGATGCCGGCAGGGACGTCCACCGAGGTCGCATCTGGGTCCGCCCGGACGACGAACGAGACCGGCCCGATCGGCGCCCCAACCGGGGTCACGACGACGGTGGCCTGGGGCAGCACGACATATCCGACGACGGCCAGGATCACCAGGACGACCACGAGGCTGCCCAGGATGGCGACCAGCCGACCCGACAGGAGACCGCCGGACCAGGCGTTGGGTACGACCGGTGCCGTCGCCGCGCTCGAGCGCGGCCGGGTCTCAGCAGGCGGCAGCGGCCGTGGGCGCGGCGGCGTGGCGACGATGGTCGGCGCGTCCGGACCGCTGCCGGCCACTTCCCGACCGGCCAGCAGGTCCGCGGACATCTGTTCGGCGGCCGCTCCCGAGGCGATCGATCCCCCGGTCGCGGCGACGCCGCCGACTCCCGCTGCCTCTTCGGCGGCTCCCTTGGCGGCTCGTTGGCGACGGCGGGCCGGCCTGTCCGGCGGGGACGGCGGCTCGGCAGAAACGGCGCCTGGGACGTCCACCTCGAACTCGGCGACCGAGGCGTATACCGGCAGGCCGGCCGATGCCGCGATCGCCCGGGCCGCCGGGTCCCCGGCCACGATCGACAGGACCCGGTTTCGCTCGAGCCCTTCGCGGGCGAGCAACCGGAAGTTGATCCGCGAAGTGGCCAGGCGCGAGCCCGGTGGCAGGACGATGGCGACGGCCTTGTCCGACGCCGCCCGGATCCGGGCGGCCGCGGTCGTGATCTCATCGTCGACATCGAGATACAGGATCGTCGCCATCGTCGTCTAGACCTTCATCGCCCGGAGGACGCGCCGCAGGGCCGCATCGAGAGGGTCCTCGGTCGCCTGGAGCTCGATCGCCTGGTAGGCCAGGCCGAGCGGCGTAACGTCCTGCTGGTCGACCAGGAGATCGGTGGCGTCGACGATGCCGGCCACCTGGTCGGGGGCCATCACGATGACCTCGACCGCCCGGGCGAAGGGGAGGTGCTTCCAGAACCGCTCGGCCTCGAGCGCAGCACGGATCTCGGGCAGACGTGAGCCGCCCCCGCACAGGTAGATCCGTCCAGGCAGCAGGTCACCGGCCGACAGCTCCTCGATGACCAGTTCGACACCGGCCGACCAGACGGTGACGTCGTCGGCCACGATCGAGGCGATCTCGGCGCGCCGGTCGACCTCGAGACCGCGAGCGTAGTCGACCTTGAGCGACTCGGCCCGGGGAAAAGGCAGGTCGAGTCGATCCGCGATCGACTTGGTGAAGGCGCGGCCGCCCAGGGCGAACATCCGCGTGCCCTCGATGCCGCCCTGGCGGACGAGGGCGACGTCGGTGGTGCCGCCGCCGATATCGATGAAGATCGCGCCTGACTGCTGGACCTGCTCGGTGCCGAGCACCCTGGCGACGGCGTACGGCTCGGCCACGATCTCGAGCAGCTCCAGGTCGAGCTGGCTGGCCACGCTCTCGAGCGCCCCAAGATGGACCAGCGGCGCGAACGCGTCGAAGATGCCGATCTTGACGTAGCGCCCCCGAAATCCGACCGGATTGGTCACGGCATAGCCGTCGATGCTGGCCGAGGTCACGGCGGCATGGACCAGCCGGACGTCGACGTGGGGCAGCCCGGTCTCCCAGGTGATCGAACGCTCGGCCTCGCGCAGCGCGTCCTGCTGGACCGCGTCGATGAGCTTCTGGAGCTCGGCCTCGGTGATCGGCTGGTCCGGCTTCTTGCGTTCCTGGCTGCTCGTGGTGGTGAAGCCCTTGACCAGCTCGCCGGCGATGCCGATGACGACCTGGCTCGGTCGGAACCCGGCCATCTCCTCGGCTTCCTGCAAGGCGACGGCACAGTTGTCGACGACGGCGGCGATGTCGGCGACGGTGCCCGATTGCATGTGGGACAGACCCTGACGCTTGCGGCCGACGCCCCGGACGGTCCCCTGGCCGTGATCGTCGATCTCGAACACCAGCGCCTTGGCGAACTCCGTCCCGATGTCGAGTGCGGTGCAGGCGGCCAGCGCCGGCATGTCGTCCCGCTGCCAGAT
This sequence comes from Chloroflexota bacterium, assembly GCA_039931975.1. Taxonomy (GTDB): domain Bacteria; phylum Chloroflexota; class Limnocylindria; order Limnocylindrales; family CSP1-4; genus Chersky-267. Next base: position 6,369 of record JBDTQW010000041.1, read on the forward strand.
GCGGCGCCAGAAGGCCATCTAGCCGGACGCTCCGTTCGAGGCACCGAGGGAGGTCGCGATCGCGGCGAGCGCCGCCGGCAGGCCTTCGCGCCGGGTGCCTTTGCCCTGGGCCATCTCGGGACGCCCGCCGCCCTTGCCATCGATGTGCGCCGCCGCGGCGCGTACCAGCTCACCCGCCGACACGCCACCCCCGACGGCCGTCTCGTCGGCCGTCACGAAGAGCTGCGGCTCGTCGGCGTCGAGGCCGAGGGCGATGACATTGGCCCCGACCACCGAGCGCAGGTCCTTGGCGAAGCCCTTCATCGCGTCGATCGATTCGAACGGTCCTGCGTACGGCAAGAGGGTGATCCCGCCCTCGGTCGCAACCACCCGCTCGCGCAGCTCGGCCGGCCTGGGCACGCTCCCCGCGGCCCCGGCCTTGAGCCGCCGCTTCGCCTCGCGGAGCTCCTCCTGGAGGGCGGTGATTCGCTTTGGCACGGCCTCGACCAGGTTCGCGCCGACGATCTCGGCAGCGCGCTCGAGGGTCTCACGCCGGCCGTCGAGGTAGGCGTCCGCGGCGCCTCCGGTCAGCGCCTCGATCCGACGCATCCCGGTGCCGATGCTCCGCTCACCGACGATCACGAAGCCGCCGATCTGGCCGGTCGCGCGGCAATGCGTCCCGCCGCACAGCTCGTGGCTATAGCCCTCGACCCGAACGGTGCGGACCGTCTCGCCGTACTTCTCGTCGAAGAACGCATCGGCACCGGCCGCGATCGCATCGGCCATGCTCATCAGGGCGGGGATCACGGGGCGATCCTCGCGGATCACCGTGCGCACCTCGGCCTCGATCGCGCGTCGCTCGTCGTCGGTCAGGCCACGCTCGAGCGGGAAGTCGAAGCGGAGCCCGTCCGGAGTCACGAGCGACCCGGCCTGGCGGGCCCGCTCGCCGACCACGTTGCGGAGCGCGCGATGGAGCAGGTGCGTCCCGGTGTGATTGCGCATCGTCCGCGCCCGACGCTCCGGATCTGCGTCGGCCACGAGCCGCTGGCCGGCCTTGATCCCGCCGCGCAACGTGCCGCGATGGACGATCAGCCCACCCAGCGGCCGCTGGGTGTCCTCGACCTCGAACACGACCTCGCCGCCCAGGGTCAGCACCCCCCGGTCGCCGATCTGGCCGCCGCCCTCGGCGTAGAACGGCGTGCGGTCGAGCACGATCTCAGCAGCCGCGCCGGCCTCGGCGGCCTGGTCCACGTCACCGACCGCCTCGAGCTCGCCGTACTCGATGCCGTCCCGGATGATCGTGAGCACCGTCGCGTCGTCGACCCGGGTGGTCCCGTAGCCCTGGAAGGTGCTGTCGCCGACCCGCGCCTGGATCGCCTGGTACAGCGCGGTCAGCTCGGCGTACTGGGCGAGCTCCGCCTTGCGCCCGCTCCGGCTGCGCTCGCGCTGCTCGGCCAAGGCGGCCTCGAAACCGGCCCGATCGACCGCAACGCCATATTCGGCCGCCAGCTCGATCGTCAGGTCGATCGGAAAACCGTACGTGTCGTGCAGCCGGAAGGCCACCTCGCCGGGCAGAACCGGCGCATCGCGCGGAAGGTCCTCGGGTCGGCGTCCGACGACCCGCTCGGCGGAGGTCAACGGAATCAGGGCCTCTTCCAGCTGGACGGTCCCCGCATCGAGCGTCAGCGCGAACTGGGTCTCCTCCCGGACGACCGACCCGAGGATCGCCTCGCGCCGCTCCGTGAGGTAGGGGTAGGGGCCGCGCATGATCTCGATCACGACCTCGGCCATCTCGGCCAGGAATGGCTCGCGCCGGCCGAGCAGCCGCCCATGGCGGACGGCGCGCCGGATGATCCGGCGAAGGACGTAGCCGCGCCCCTCGTTGGAGGGCAGGACCCCGTCGGCGATCAGGAACGTGATCGCTCGCGAGTGGTCGGCGATGACCTGGTAGCTGAACCGTTCCTGCTCGAACGCGTCCGGGTCGTGGCCGAGGAGCTCGCGCAGGCGGGCGTGGATCGGCATGAACAGGTCCGTGTCGTAGTTGCTCGGGACTTGCTGGAGGACGCTCGCGAGCCGCTCGAGGCCCAGCCCCGTATCGACGCTGTTGAACGGCAGGGGTTGTCGACCCTCCGGTCGCTGATCGAACTCCATGAAGACCAGGTTCCAGATCTCGACCCAGCGTGGGCAACGCTCCGAGTGGTCGGGCACGCATTCGGGCCCTTCGGAGAACTCCTTGCCGCGGTCGAAGTGGATCTCGCTGCATGGGCCGCACGGGCCGGTCTCGGCCATCCGCCAGAAGTTCTTTTCATCGCCGGCATCGACGTCGCCCCAGACCGCCATACGCTCGGGGGGCAGGCCGACCTCGTCGCGCCAGACTGCCCGAGCGACTTCGTCGTCCTTGTAGGTGGTGGCGGCGAGCCGATCGGCCGGGATCCCGAACTCGCGGGTCAGGAGGGTCCAGGCCCACAGGATTGCGTCGCGCTTGAAGTAGTCGCCGAAGCTCCAGTTGCCGAGCATCTCGAAGAAGGTGTGATGTCTTGGCGATCGGCCGACCTCCTCGAAGTCGTTGTGCTTGCCCGCAACGCGCAGGACCCGCTGGTAGTCGACGGCTCGCTTGTACGAGCGCGTCTCGACGCCGGTCAGAACATCCTTGAACTGGACCATCCCGGAGTTGCTGAAGAGCAGCGTCGGGTCGCCAGGCGGTACCAGGCTGGCCGACTCGACGACCTCATGACCACGCTCCTCGAAGAACGCGACGAACCGCCGCCGGATCTCGTCGGCGGGCAGAGCCTTGATCCGGGGATCCGGGGTCATCTCGGGCTGCGGCATCGGCCGTAACGGTACCAAACCCAGCCTCCGGACCGGACCCGCGGCCGTTCGTGGAGCGCGCTCAGGACGGGCCGGGTCGGCGGAGGAGGCGGCGCCAGATACGCGAGCCGGCGATGGCCGCACCGACCAGGACCCCGATCGTCAGCCCGCGCAGGAACGGACCGCCCCGTCGGTCGGCGTCGGCAGGACCGGGGCGACGGTTCACGCCCGGCGGCCCTGCGGCCCCAGCGCCGCGACGACGGACACGATGCCGATCCCGAGCCACGCCCCGATGACGGCGGCCAGGACCCGGAAGTCGCCCAGCCGGATCAGGTCGATCCCCAGCCGCTCACCGAGTGAGTCGCCCGCCCACGCCCCGAGGATCGCGGCCAGGACGACGAGCGGCAGACGGGCGCCGATGGACCCGCGGATGAGCGCGTAGACCGCCGTGCTGAGGATCCCGAAGAGCACCGCGAGCACGAAGGCCGGGCCGATCACGGGGCCAGTATAGGCCTGGGGCTCGGCCGGACTTCCGAGGCCCGACCCGGTACGGCCGGCCGGGTCGGCGGTCGGCGTTGCCCGCGGGGCCACGTCCGGATCGCCCGCGGACAGGCGAAGGGCCGGGTCAGTCGACCCGGCCCTCCCAACGTCCCGGATGGATCCGCCTAAGGCGTGATCCGGCCGATGAACGTTGCCCAGTTGGCCAGCGTGGTCCGGGTGCCGCCGCAGGTCGTGTCGGCGACGAATTGCTCGAGGGTACAGGTCTGGGCGATGTACTCGACCTCGAACCAGATCCTGCCGTTCTCATCGACTGCGGTGCCGGTGTAGTCGCCCCAGCGCGGTCTCGGGGCCGGATCGTCGGGGGCGAGCCGGTAACCACTGAAGCCGTCCTGGGGACCGACCCCGGCCCTGGCCAGGTGCACGGCACCCGTCCCGTTACGGTCGATCCTGGCGTAGGCCGCACTTGGATGCCGGTTAGCGCCGGTCAGGGTGAATGCCACGACACCCTCGCCGGCGGCATTGATCGCGATCCCGGGGAAGATGACGTCCTCGTCCTTCACCGAGACGTAGCCCTGGTTCACGATCGAGGCCCGCAGGCGGTCGTTCTGGATGGACGGTCTGACGGCGAACCACGCGGCGCCGTCGTGGATCGGCCCATCCTTGCTGAACTTGACGGCGGTCGTCAGGCTGCCCCACAGCAAGCCGTCGGCGAAGGCGGCCGTGCCCATCCGGTCATCGTTGGCGGCGATCGGCGAAAGGTCGTTCTCGACCGGGTCGCCGAGGAGTCCCGCCGCCAGCGCGTCGCGCAAGGGTGTCGAGCCCGGACGCTGCTCCGCCTCGGGCGGCTGACCGTACGTCTGCGACTTGATGACCCTCGAATGGAGCGACGGCGAGGGATTGTTGCCGCCGAGCGACTTCGTGTTGGTCAGCGCCCAGACGGCGATCCGGTTGTCGAACTTGGCGTTGAAGTCCAGGGCACTCAGGAAGTATGCCGTGCCGTTGTTGGCGCGCTCGAACCCGGCATTGGTCGGGGCCGACGCCGGCTGGACGCTGTACGAGTAGCCCTCGGCAAGCGGGATCTGGTCGAACCACGTCGCCTGCGGCACGGCGCCGCCGTTTGCGGCGCTGGCCAGCTTCGCCTTGCTGATCGCGTACAGCTGAGCATTGTTGAACTCGGGGCCGAAGAACGAGAACTCATTGGTCGAGATGTAGAAACCGTAGGCGTCGACGCCGATGAGCGGCTGATCGCCGAGACAAGGGCAACCCGGGTGACCGGGCAACGTGCCGTCGCCGTTGGTCGTGTCGATCTTGAAGACCGTGTATCCACCCACCGGATTGCTGGTCTTGCTCACCGCCCAGTCGACCGACGTGTGGCCAGTGAATGCGCCGGTAGTCGGGTTCTGCTCGAGGTTGAACGACAGAAGGAACCAGCGGTGGGTGCCCGGGTCGAACAGGCACTTGATGTCGCCCATGAAGGGACCGAACGTGGGCGGGGTGGTTCGGGTGATGCCGGGAGCGTAGCCGAAGAATTCGTTGACGCCGACCGGCCCGGCGACGCGCTTGCCTGACCGGTCGTACACCGCGATGGCATTGTTGACCATCTCGACCTCTCGTCCGGCGCCGGCGCAGATCGCTCCGTCCGGCGGCTCGAGCGAGAACTGGTTGCCGCTGTCGGCGGTCCGCTGGTCGAAATGATTGAGACCCTTGAACCCGAGGAAGCCGCGATTGCTCCTGGTCAGGCTGTTCGGCCGAACGCGGGGCGCGTCGGTCGGCAGTGAGCCACCTGGGTGCGCGGCGCCCGGTCGCTCGTGCTCTGGATCCTCGGCCAGCTCGTTGACGAGCGAGGCCGGCCCGATCGACTGGACGCGAGCAGCAGGAGCCCTGTCTGCGAAGCCGTTCGCTGGGCCGACCCGGACGACGGTGGCAGTGGACCGATGCCCGACGGGCGGATCGCCGGCGGCGACCGTCGTCGCGAGGGGAACCGCCAGCAGGCCCCCGACGATCGCTCCGCTGGCCGCCAGCACGATCGCTCGACGAACCACTCGGAACGGCTGACCGCGTGTCGGTACGGTACGCATCGTCGTTGCTCCTCCTCCATTTGCCGTCGGCGTCACGCCAGTCACGGTCGAACGAGTATCACAGACGCGCGGCCTGCCGAACCGCCATGGTGACGCGAGGCACCACTGAATGGCGGATATCCGGCTCAGACGGGTCCGATCCGCCCGCCGCCGAGGACGACATCGCCGTCGTAGAGGACGGCCGCCTGACCCGGGGCGACGGCCCACACCGGCACGTCGGTCTCGACGGTCCAGTGCCCACCACGATCGGCCTCGTTCGAGTCGTTCCGACGCACGGTGGCCGGGACGGGCGTCGCGCGGTGTCGGATGCGGACCTCGGCCCGGAACGACTCGGCACCGCCCGTGGGCGGCGACCCCGCCACGAACGACACGTCGCGGAGCGGGACCGTGCGCGTCTCGAGATCCGTCCGGCGGCCGAGGACGATCGTGTTCGAGGCGCTGTCGATGCGACTGACGTAGCGCGGCTCGCCAAGGGCGACATGGAGGCCGCGCCGCTGGCCAATCGTGTACCCAGCCGCCCCGCCGTGCTCGCCCACCCTGAGCCCATCCGCGTCGATGACCGGGCCGGGAGCCGGCCGCCAGCCGGCCCGCTCGCGAAGTGCGTCGCGATAGTCGCCGCCCGGCACGAAGCAGATCTCCTGGCTCTCAGGCTTGTCGGCCGTCGCCAGCCCGAGCGAGCGGGCGACCGCCCTGACCTCCGGCTTGGTCACGTCCCCGAGCGGGAACCGGGCATGATCGAGCTGGTCCTGGCGGAGACCGTACAGGAAGTAGGTCTGATCCTTGTCACGATCGTGGGCTCGCAGGAGACGCGCCCGGCCGGCGCCGTCCTCGTCGCGTCGGGCGTAGTGGCCCGTGGCGACGGCGGCGCAGTCATACAGGTGGCGAGCCCGGCCGAGGAGCGCCCCGAACTTGACGTAGGTGTTGCAGTCGACACAGGGCGAGGGAGTCTCGCCGCCGAGGTACGCCGCCAGGAACGGGCGCATCACCCCGGCGTCGAACTCGCGCTCGAGGTTCATGACGTAGAACGGGATGCCCAGCTGGCCGGCCACCCGGCGAGCGTCTTCGGCGGCGTCCAGCGTGCAGCAGCTGCGCTTGAACTCGGAGTAGGTGTCGGCGACATCGTGCAGGCGCATCCAGACGCCGACGACCTCGTGCCCCTGCTCATGGAGCAGTGCCGCGGCGACCGACGAATCGACACCACCCGACATCGCGACCAGGATCCGGCTCATCGGCGGTCCACGTTCATGCCCTCATCGTACGCGGTCACGCGTCGACGCCCGGGGCAGTGGCATGATCGACCTCATGGAGGTCCACCGGATCCAGCCGCGCGGTCCATTCAGCCTGGTCGCGGCGCGCGAGTTCGCCGGCGAGTTTCCGACCGGCATTGGTGGCGGGCAAGCCACGGCGACGAGCCTCGCGATGGCCTTTCCGGTCGAGGGCTGGCAGACGAGCTCGATCGTGGAACTCAGCCAGCCGGTCGACGACGCCCCGATAACGGCGCGCGTGGAGGGAGGTGGCGGCCCAACGGCCCTTCAACGGGCGCTCCGGTCAGTCTCGCTCGACCACGACGGATCGGGTTGGCCGGCGGTCGGTCAGCGCGATCCGGTGATCGGCCGGCTCCAGGCCGACCACCGCTTCCTGCGTCCGGTCTGCTTGTACTCCGCCTACGAGGCCGCAACTTCGTTCGTGATCGGACAACGGATCGCCCGGACCCAGGGTGCCCGGATCAAGGCCTGGCTTGAAGACGCGCTCGGGGATCGCCTGGAGCTCGACGGTCGGACCTTCGCGGCGTTCCCCCGGCCGCAGCGGCTCCTCGAGCTGCGCGAGGCGCCCGGGCTCAGCGCCGAGAAGATCGTCCGCCTGCACGGTCTGGCCCAGGCGGCGCTGGATGGCCGGCTTGACACCCAACGACTCCGGTCCCTGCCGCCGGCCGAAGCGCTGGCCGAGCTCCGCGGCCTGCGCGGAGTCGGCGAGTTCACGGCCGAAGGCATTCTCTTGCGTGGCTGCGGCGTGGCCGACGAGCTCCCGGCCGGCGACGAGCTCAGCCGCGAGGCCGCCGCCGAGCTCCACGAGCTGTCCCTCCCGCTGGACGATTCGACCTGGCGTGATTTGACCGACCGGTGGCGGCCGTATCGGATGTGGGCGATCGTCCTGCTCCGAGTCGGCTGGGGTGGCCGCCAGGGCGCACCCGAGAGCTACCGCCGCGACCCCGGCCGAACACCCAGGTCCCCGGCCCGGGAACGGTAGGGGCCGAGGTCGTCAGACGCCGGCCTTGGCCAGCGGATCGGCGGCCAGGGCGACCGCGCCGCTGCGGTGGGCGCGGAGGACCGGCGGGATGACGGCGACGGCCGTGTCGATGTCCTCGGTCGTAGTCGTCCGGCCCAGCGAGATGCGGAGGGCGCCGCGGGCCTCCTCGTCCGGATAGCCCATCGCGGACAGGACGTGGCTGACCTCGGCGGAGCCCGTGGCGCAGGCCGAGCCGACGGACGTCGCGATCCCCTCGAGGTCGAGTGCCAGGGCGACCGACGATCCATCGGTGTCGTGGACGACCACCGACAGCAGCCCTGGCAGGCGATCACGGGGGTGCCCGGTCAGCTCCGCGCCGTCGACGGCCAGGACCGCGTCGCGCAGCCGATCGCGGAGGGCGCCGACGCGGTCGACGGTATCCGCCCGCTCCGCGCACGAAAGCTCGTACGCCGCGGCCATGCCGACCGCCAGTGCCGGGCTCTCCGTTCCCGCTCGACGATGGCGTTCCTGTGAGCCTCCGTGCTGCTGAGCGAGCAGGTGCGTGCCGCGTCGGACGTAGAGCGCGCCGACACCCTTGGGCCCTTCGAACTTGTGGGCCGCCAGGCTGACCAGGTCAGCGCCCAGCGCCTCCAGGTCGAGATCGACCCACGGTGCCGCCTGGACGGCATCCACGTGGAGGACGACGCCGCGCCGGGCCCGCGTCCGCTCGGCGATCTCGGCGATCGGCTGGATCGTCCCGACCTCGTTGTTGGCCAGCATGATGCTGACCAGGATCGTGCGGTCCGTGATGGCCGCGTCGACCTCGTCAGGATCGACCCGCCCATAGCGGTCGACCGGCAGCTCGACGACCTCGAAGCCGAACTTCTCGAGGTAGCTCAGGGTGTGGCTGACCGCATGATGCTCGATCGAGCTGGTCACGATCCGGTGGCCGCGCGCCTTGCCTGCCCAGGCGGCCCCCTTGAGAGCCAGGTTGCTGGCCTCGGTGCCGCCGGAGGTCAGCACGACCTCCCGGGGCTGCGCGTTGAGCCGGACGGCCAGCCGCTCGTGGGCCTCATCGAGCGCGGCCCGGGCCTGCCGGCCGAAGACGTGCGCCGACGAGGGGTTGCCGAAGACCTCTCCGAGATACGGCAGCATCGCCGTCACGACCTCGGGGCGGACCGGCGTGGTGGCGGCGTGGTCGAGGTAGATCGCCATCGTGCCTATCGTACCGGTCGGTCGACCGGGTGGCTGCCGGTCAACTCGACGGGGCCGGCCTGGGCGGCCGCGCATCGGCGATCAGTCCCGCCGCGTTCGACTTCCACCACGTTTCCAGGTTGGCCAGTCGATGTGCAATAAGCCTTGCCTCGACGAGGATCCCATCTCCGTCATAGGACCAATACACGTACGCAGCGTTGAAGATCGAGTCGGGATAGAAGCAGGCGACCTGGCCCGTCGGAACCGACCCGATGCCCCACGTAGTGTGAGCTTCAGCACCATCGGTGCATTCGCCAGCGGGCAGGGCACGATCTGCAGCCAGCTGTTTGATTCGAGCACCAGCCGTCACCGGCGTATCGGGAAACCAGCGGAGATGCAGCTCGGTGCCGCTCAACCCGGGAAGATCGCTGCACACGATACTTACCCGAGCCACCGGCGCCGGGTTGGAACTTCGGGAGCAATTTTTGGTGATACTCGGAGGCAGTCGATCGAGGAGCACCACCTCGTCCGTTGACGGAAACGCGCCGGCTGCGGCCGCAATCGACTGGACGACCGACGGTGAGCTCAAGACGGTGGCCGAGCGGGAGGACCCGTTGGCGCCGCCCGTGGGTCGTCCGGGCGTCAGGACAGTCAGCACCAGGACGATCGCGGCTGCTGCTGCCAGAAGCCCCAGCGGCGCGGCGATCGCTGTCGTCCGCGAGCCCACCGGACGCAGGCGCGTCAACCTGGTTACCGGTACCGCCAGGGAACCTGTCGGCTGGACCCGAAAGAGGTCGACTGGGTCGGCGATCCCCTTGAGGCTCTTGCGACCGAGGGCCACAAAGCGTGCGTCGACCACCGACCGGGTGAGCTCACGAACCGTGGCTGTCGCGAGGAGCTGACCGGGACCGGCGACCGAGCAGACGCGCGCGGCGATGTTCACGGCGGAGCCGACGTAGCCGCCCTCGTGGGCGATCGCCTCACCGGCGTGGATGCCAACCCCGACGCGGATCAGCTCGCCGCGATCGGGCGGCTGGGCGCAGGCGGCGACCAGCGCCAGCCCGCAGCGGACCGCTCCACTGGCCGAGGGCAGGACCACGTAGAAGCTGTCACCCTCAGTCTTGATCTCGGCGCCGCCGTGCTCCGCGACGACCTGGCGGGTCAGCGTGCGATAGCGCTCGAGAAGCTGGCTCGCGGCGAGCGCTCCTCGTCCCTCGACGAGGCCGGTGTAGCCGCGCAGGTCGGCGAACAGGAAGCCGTGCGTCCCACCGTCACTTCCCGCCAAGTGATCGGTCGCCCAATCTGGGACCCCTCCCCTCGCACACGGCCTGTACCGGACCACGGTGGCCCCGAGCGCTACGGTACACCGCGGCGGTGCTCGGCACCGCCGGTAGAAGGGTCAGCGAATGACGTTCTCGCCGTCTCGACGAGGCGGCCCGACGGAGGTCGTCAGGCCTTCTTGTGTTCGCGCAGACTCGGCCACTTCTTGGAAAGCGGGGCGAGTTCGTCCTCGGGCACCTTCTTCGAACTGGACCGCGCGTCGGCCTCGCGTGCGTGGTTCAGGGCGTTCATGCCCAGGATCAGGCCGAGCGAGTGGCCCTCGGCATCATCGACTTCCTCGGTCAGCGGGACGTCCGGCGTGTCGGCCGCGGCGGTCGGCTCGGTGTGGCGCTCGTCCTCGGTCATCGGGATCCCCTTCGGTGCGGCGGGTGGCATTCCCAGCCTGACCTATCGCGGGACCGGGAGCAACAGCCCGTGCCGACCGCCGGATCGTCATCCTCGCGACACCTGGCGGGGGTTCAGGCGATGGTCGGCTCGCCGGCCTGGCGGAGATCCTCGGCTCGGCCCAGGGCACGCCGACGCTCGTGCTCGGACAGGAAGCGCTTGCGCAGCCGGATCGAGGTCGGGGTCACCTCGACCAGCTCGTCGTCGGAGATGAACTCGATGGCGGATTCAAGGGTGATCTGGCGCGGCGGCGTCAGTCGCAGCGACTCGTCATGCGAATGGGTCCGGATATTGGTCAGCTGCTTGGCCTTGGTCGCATTGACGTTCATATCGCCGGAGCGGGCATTCTCGCCGACGATCATCCCCTCGTACACGTCGACCCCGGACCCGATGAACAGCTCGCCGCGCTCCTCGAGGTTGAACAGCCCGTACGCATTCGAGATCCCGGTCCGGTCGGCGACGATCACCCCGTTGGTTCGATGGGTCACCTCGCCGGCCCACGGTCCGTAGCCCTCGCCGAGCTGGTGGAGCAGGGCGGTCCCTCGAGTATCCGTGAGCAGCTGGCCGCGATACCCGATCAGCCCGCGGACCGGGATGATGAACTCCATCCGGACCCGGCCATCGGCGTCCGCGCTCATCTGCTCGAGGCGACCCTTGCGCCCGGCCAGGGCCGTCTGGACTTCGCCGATGTAGTCGGGCGGGATGTCGATGGTGATCCGCTCGTACGGCTCCTCGGTCTTGCCGGCGGCGGTCCGCAGGATGACCTCGGGCCGGCTGACCGTGAGCTCGAATCCCTCGCGCCGCATCTGCTCGATGAGGATGGCGAGCTGGAGCTCACCGCGGCCGCGGACCTCGTAGGTGTCGCCGGACTCGGTGGGGTAGACCTCGATCGAGACGTTGCCCAGGGTCTCCCGATCGAGCCGTGCCCTGATCTGGCGGCTGGTGACGTACTTGCCGTCCCGGCCGGCGAGCGGCGAGGTGTTGACCCCGAACGTCATCCGGAGCGTCGGCGCATCCACGTCGAGGCGCGGCAACGGTCTTGGATCGAGCGGGTCGGTGAGGGTGTCCCCGATGGTCACCTCTGGCAGCCCCGCCACGGACACGATGTCGCCCGGCCCGGCCTCGGCGATGTCGATCCGTTCGATCCCGTGCGCCGTCTGAAGGCTGGTGACCGTGCCTGACAGCGTGACGATGCGGCCGGGCTCGACTGTGCCAGCCGTGTCGTCGGCCTCCTCGCGGACGACCGTCACCCGTTGGCCCATCCGGATCCGGCCGTTCCAGATCCGCCCAACGGCCATCCGACCCACGTACTCGTTGGCCGAGAGGTTGGTGACGAGCAGCTGGAGCGGATGGCCCTCTTCGTAGGTCGGCGGTGGCGTCACCGCGACGAGCAGGTCGAGCAGCACCGACAGGTCCCTGGCCGGCCGGTCCAGATCGGTCGTGGCGGTGCCCGCCTTCGCGTTGGTGTACACGACCGGGAAGTCGATCTGGTGCTCGTCGGCGCCGAGGTCGATGAACAGCTCGTAGACCGCGTCGAGAACCTCGGCCGGCCGGGCGTCACCGCGATCGATCTTGTTGAGGGCCACGATCACCGGTAGCCGCCGGGCCATCGCCTTCTTGAGCACGTAGCGCGTCTGGGGCAGTGGCCCCTCGGCCGCGTCGACCAGGAGCAGGACGGCGTCGACCATGAGGAGCGAACGCTCGACCTCGCCGCCGAAGTCGGCGTGACCGGGCGTGTCGACGATGTTGAGGCGGACCCCGGCATGGTCGACTGTCGTCTGCTTGGCCAGGATCGTGATCCCCTTCTCGCGCTCGAGGTCGCCCGAATCCATGACCCGGTCGACGACCGCCTGATTGGCCCGGAACGTCCCGGTCTGACGCAGCATGGCGTCGACTAGGGTGGTCTTGCCGTGGTCGACGTGGGCCACGATGGCGACGTTGCGCAGGTCGTTGCGGACTTTCTTGGGCCTGGCGGCGGGCATGGCAGGGTCGGACTGAGGGGTCATGGAGGGCTCATCGTCGCACATCCCGTTCGTGGGGCCCTTCGGTGGCCACATCACCGACCCCCGCCCACTGCCACCGCGACGACTGCCGCGACGACCTCGTCGACGGCAGGCAGCGGCGAGGGCGGCAGCCGCGCCGTGCGCTGCTACGATGCCGCGGTGACCGTCGCCGCCGTCATCCTGTCCGCCACGGCCGAGGGATCACTCGACGAGACCACGGGCCAGCCCCGAGTCCGCCGACTGGTCGACCTGGCCTGGTTCGGCGGCGCGCTGCCGATCATCGTCGTGTCACCTGATCCGATCGGTGCGGTCGCCGCGACACTGGCCGGCTCCGAGGCGGTCTACGGCTCCCCCGCCCCGGTCGAGACCGGGCCGGTCGGCCAGATGGCGCGCGGCGTCGAGCTGGCCCAGGCCGAGGTCGCCGAGACGAGCGCGGCGCTGCTCTGGCCAGCGCGGATGAGCTGGGTCGGGCCGGAGACGGTGACCTCCCTCATCGAGGCCCACGGGACCGACCCGGATACGCTTCTGCGACCGGCCTGGCACGGCGAGCCGGGCTGGCCGATCCTGGTCCCGATGACGCTGATCGGGGCGCTGCACGCGATCGGACCCGACCGGATGCCACCCGATGTCGTCGCCGACCTCGTCGCCGCCGTGCCGTCGCGGATCCTGGAGTCGGGCGATCCAGGAGTGATCCACAGCGTCGAGACGCCGCTCGCCGACCTGCCGGCCTACGAGGGGCCGCCCGACCCACCGGCCGGGCATCCCCATGAGTGGGGCGCCGACGTGGCGGCCGACGCCGGCCTGCCGGACCCGGACCCGGCACCGACGTCCTGACGACGTCTCAGGCGTGGCCAGAACGGCCGGTCATGCGCCCGACCGGCAACGTCCCGACCGCGACGCCCGCCAGAACCAGGCCAACGCCGGCCACCTGGTAGAGCGACGGTGCCTCGCCGAGGAGGATCGCGGCCAGGACGACCGCCGCCACCGGCTGGCTCAGCAGGATCAGGGACGACACCACCGCCGGGAGGTGGGGCAGAGATGCCGCGATGAGCAACCCGCCGCCGACCTGGGCGCTGATCGCGAGGAGGAGCAGCCAACCGTGGCCGGGCCAGCTCGGGACCAGGACGAGGTCGCCCAGCAGGAGGCCGCCGACGATCCCGCCGACGACCGTGGCCGCGGTCGCGTCACGAACGGGGCCGACCAGCCGCCCGGGGGTCCGGGCCTGACGCAGCAGGAGCAGGTATCCGGCATAGGCAAAGGCGGTGACCACGCCATAGCCGACGCCCAGGCCCGGGTCGCGGCCGTAGGCGCCGCCACCGACCAGGCCCGAGATGAGCACGATCCCGAGCACGGCCAACGGCGCTCCCAGCAGGATCCGTCCCGATGGCCGCTCACCGAGGACGAGCCACGCGACAACCCCGACGACGATCACCTGGAGGTTGCCCATCACCGTCGCCAGGCCCGCCCCGATCTCGCCGATCGCCAGGTGGAACGACGTCAGATCAAGCGCGAAGAACAGGCCCGCGGCCAGCGCCAGCAGCCGGGCTCGACGGCCCGGCTGCCCGAGGCGGCGCTCCTCGGGCAGAGCGAGAACGATCAGGAACGGCAGGGCGTACAGCGCCCGGAAGACCGTAGCCGTCGACGGTGACGCGAGGGACAAGCGCACGAGGATCCCCGAGAAGGCGATGCAACCGGCGCCGAGGATGGCCAGCAGCCGCGGATGAGCGAGCAGTCGAGCCAGAGACCCTTCGAGGATCCCCGGCCCGGCCCGGGTCAACCCTTGGGGACCCGGGTTGGCGGACCCACGAACCGCAGGCCCAGCTCGGCGAGCTGCTCCGAATCGGGCGGCGAGGGCGCCTCGAGCATGAGGTCGCTGCCCGACTGGGTCTTGGGGAACGCGGTGACCTCGCGGATGTTGGTCTGGTAGGTCAGCAGCGCCGCCCAGCGGTCGATGCCTACCGCGATGCCGCCGTGCGGTGGCGCCCCGTACTCGAACGCATCGAGGATCGCCCCGAACTTGGCCCGCATGCCCTCGACCGTCTGGCCCTGCAGGGCGAAGCTGCGCTCGAGAAGATCGCGCTGGTGGATCCGTACGCTCCCGCCGCCGAGCTCCCAGCCGTTCAGCACGAGGTCGTACTGCATCGCCCGCGCCCGACCGGCGGGGTCCTCGGGCGACGGCCGCGACAGGTCCCCGCTGGCCGTGGTCAGCAGGTCGAGGTCCTCGGGCACGACCCCGCTGAACGGGTTGTGGGTCGCGTCCCAACGGCCGTTCTCGGCATCCCACTGGTACATCGGGAACCGGTGGACCCAGGCGTAGGCGAGGACCGTGGGATCGGCCAGCGAGAGGCGCTCGCCGAGCTCCGCGCGGAGCCGGCCGAGGACGTCTGCGGTGACCGCCGGGGTATCGGCCACCACGAGGACGAGGTCCCCCTCGCCTGCCCGGGCACGGTCCACGAGCGCGGCGGTCCGTTCCTCGCCCAGGAACTTGGCGATCGGCGAGCGGACGGAGCCGCCGGCCTCGACCGCCAGCCAGGC
>JBDTQW010000042.1:0-21094 GCA_039931975.1 Chloroflexota bacterium
GCGGTTCTCGATGACGAAGCTACCGACCCGTCCGAAGTAGATCGGGACGAGGGCCGCGACGTGGCGCTCGATGTCCTCGGGTGCCAGTGCGGCGGTGATGATCAGGTCGGCGATTACCCGGACCCAGACATCGTCGGGGAAGTGGAAGGTGGCCAGGGAGTCGGCCATCCGCTCGGTCGACATGGCCGCCCCGGTGTCGGCTTCGCCGGCGCGCTCGGCGGCCTCGGCCAGGCTGCCCGCCTCATTGGCCAGCTCCAGGACCGTCGCGAGGGTCGTCGGTGCCAGCATCTCGGCCCAGCCCGCAGCATTGGCCAAGGCGCCGTTGTGGAACTCGGTCAGGAGGCGGATCGAGTTGACTTCGAGCGGCGGCGGGTCGGCCAATCGCTCGAAGCCGTAGGCCGGGACGTCATGGGAGGCGTGGATCGGCAGCCAGCGGTCGGCGTTCAGCACGGCCAGGCGGAGGATCGTGCCCACGACCTGGCGGAACATCGGTCCGAGGTCCGAGCCCGGATCCTTGGGGTCGTGGACCTTGGCCCCGAGGCGCGCCTGGCAGACCGCGAACCCACCGGTCAGCGCCGAGGTGGTCATCCAGATGTCGATCCCGAACTTGGAGATGTCAGGGGTCCAGTCATCGAGGGTCAGGTAGTGCCGGACCAGGTCGCCCGAGACGCCGAAGTCGCCGCCGATCGGCTGGCGGATGCGGTGGCCATAGAGCGCCCTGGTGAGCGGGTACGTGACGGTGTTGGTGATCGTGCCGTCGTACTTGTAGCGGCTGTACAGCGGGGCCACGAAGTCGTAGCCGCCCTTGAGGATCGGCCCGGCCAGCAGCTCGATCCACTCGGGCACGATCGAGCGCAGGTCCGAGTCGACCACGACCAGGGCCTTGACCTCCAGCGCCGCAGCCATCTCGAAGATCGTCCGCAGCGCCGCGCCCTTGCCGCCGATGCCGTCGACCTCGGGATAGGTCAGGGCGACGCGTTCGAGGCGGTTGGTGGGTCGAACGAGGAGGATCGACTCGATGTAGTCGGGCGGCTCGGTCTCGGCGACGACTCGCTGGGTCCCATCGGGCGAACCGGCGTCGGCGTTGACTAGGACCGGGCGCAGGTCCGGAAAGTACTGGACCAGTCCAGCCTGGGCCGCCCGGACCACGTGGCCGATGGTCGCCGCGTTCCGGAAGCTGGGGATGCCGACCATGATGTCGGCGCGACCGAGCCGGTCGATCTGGTCGCGGATCGCCGGGGTCAGGACGGTTTCGGGCATCCCCCTCACCGTACCAGAGGCCGCAGCCGCTCGTCGTACCAGAGGCCGCAGCTGCTCGTCAGCGCTGGGGGATGCGGGCGGTGGCCCACTCCGGGTTCGGCCGGCCGGGGTGATAGCGGCTGTTGGCCGCCTTGTAGGCGAGCAGGCTGAAGCCGGTGCTCCGCCAGGTCCCGATCCACGGGTCGACCGGTGGCCGGACGAACGCGGTCCGCCGCACCAGGTCGCTTTCGTCCAGGACGCCTTCGAGGATGCGCTTGCGCTCGAGCAGTGGGACGTCGACGAGCGGCTGGTCGTCGACGAGGAGCAGGTCGACGGCGACGAAGGCGATCGGTCCGCCGGCTGCATCCGCCTGCCTGGCCCGGACCAGCTCCTGGCGCTTGCGCTGGCCGGCCGAGCCGAAGAACAGCTGGGTGGTCAGGTCGGCGACGGACGGGGCCTCGGGGCCCTTGAGCATCAGGCCTTCGCTGGCCCGCGTTGCCTGCTTGGTCAGATACCCATCCAGGACCAGGCTTGAGGCCCGGGCGGCAGCGGAGATCGCCGCCTCGATCGCGGGCAGGTCGACCAGCGCCTGCCCATCCTCGTCGATCAGCTCCACGGCCGGCTCGAAGCCCACCCGGACGATCGTTCGGAGCCCCATCCAGGCCGGCTCGATGATCGGGTCGACGACGTTCTTGGCATTGCCCGAGCCGAACCGCTGAGGGCGCCACTCGGCCAGGTCGGGCGGGATCCGGCGGTTGGTCGCAGCCTGCGATTCCATCGGTCGAAGCGTACACCGGGCACCTATCATCGGCCGATGACCGCCCCGGCCCCGGACGCGCCGGTCCCGACGAATCTGCGCCGCCCGGCACGGGCCGCATGGGCCCTGTATGACTTCGCCAACACGATCTTCAGCTTCGCCGTCGTGTCCGGCGCGATCGGCCTGTGGCTGACCGACGACAGCCGCTTCGGGGCCGGCCCGGGTCAGCTCGTGCTGAGCGTGGCCGTCGCCCTGAGCGTGGGCCTGAACGCGCTGGTCTCGCCGATCCTGGGGGCGCTCAGCGATCGGGGCGGCCGGCGGCTGCCGTTCCTGCTCTTCTTCACGGTCCTGTGCATCGTTCCGACGGCGGTGATCGGCTCATCCTCGCCGCTCGTCGGGGTGGCCCTGTTCGTGGTCGCGAACTTCGCCTACCAGGCAGCTCTGATCTACTACGACGCGACGCTCAAGACGGTCAGCCGGCCGGACGGTCGCGGCCGGCTGTCAGGGATCGGTACCGGGATCGGCTACATGGGTACGATCGTCGTCGGTCTGCTCATCTTCTTCTTCGACGTGCCGGTCGAGGCGCGCTTCCTCCTGGCGGCCGCCCTCTACGCGTTGTTCGCGATCCCGATCTTCGCGGTCGTCCGGGAGGAACGGCGGCCGGGCAGCCAGGCCCTGACGACCGCCGACCTCGTCGGCTCGTGGTCCCAGCTCGCGCGCTCGATCGAGCACGCCGGCCAGGTGCCCGGCCTGCGCCGATTCCTCCTCGGCCGGTTCTTCTATTCGGACGCGGTCAACACCGTCATCGTGGTCATGACCGTGGTCGCTGTCGAGGCAGTCGGCTTGACCGCGCGGGACGCCAATCTCGTCCTGCTCGGGCTGACCGTGGTGGCGATCGCGATGAGCTTCTTCTGGGGTTGGCTGGTCGACCGGCTGGGGCCGCAGCGGACGCTCCGGATCGTCCTCGCATCGTGGGCGGTCGGACTGGTCATCGGTGGCGTCTCGTTGAGCCTGGAGGGCACGGCGCGCATCGTCCTGTTCATGGTCGCCGGGGCGATCCTCGGCAGCGGCCTGGGCGGCGTGCAGGTCGCAGACCGGGTGTTCATGGTCCGACTCGCGCCACCCGAGCGGCTCGGTGAGTTCTTCGGACTGTATGGCCTGGTCGGCAAGGCCAGCCAGGTCATCGGCCAGCTGCTGTACGGAGCGGTGGTGTTCGCCTTCCTCGGCTCGCTCCACAACGGCGCCTACCAGCTGGCCGTCCTGAGCCTGCTCGCGACCATGCTCATCGGTCTGTGGCTGATCTGGCCGGTCAGCGACCGCTGGGCGGGCTCGGGGGAGCTCGTCATCCCGCCCGAACGTCTCTCGCCAGCGGCGGCGCCGCTCGTGCCCCGGGACTGACCCCGAGTCCGCGTCAGTAGCCCGCGGTCAGCCCGAAATCGATCGAGATCGCGGCCCCAGTGATGGCGGTCGCCCGCTCCGAGGACAGGAAGGCGATGAGCTCGGCGACCTCATCGGGGCGGATGAACCGGGCCGGTTGCTGGGGATACGCCTCGAGCAGCTTGGCCAGGTAGCCGGCGCGATCGCCGCCTCCGAAGGTCTGGGCCTGGTGCTCGAGCATCGGCGAGTCGACGTCGCCGGGACAGACGGCGTTCACCCGGACGCCGCGCTCGGCCAGCTCGACCGCGAGCGCCTTCGTCAGGACGGTCACGCCGCCCTTGCTGGCCGAGTAGATCGCCGCCCCCTTGTTCCCCCACAAGCCGGCGTCCGACGACACGTTGACGATGCAGCCGCCGGTCGCGACCAGCGCCGGGATGGCGTGACGGCAGAGGAAGAAGGTGCCCTTCAGGTTGACGTCCATGACGCGATCCCAATCGGCCTCGGTCATCTCGGCGGTCGGTCCCTCGACCCATACGCCGGCGCAGTTGACCACGATGTCGAGCCGACCGCCCCAGGCCACGGCCTCGTCGACGGCGCGCCGGCAGTCGTCGAACAAGCGGACGTCGGCGACGATGGCCAGGGCCGCCGCGGAGCCGCCGAGGTCCGCGACCGAGCGCTCCAGGCCGGCCGTATCGATGTCGACCAGGGCGACGCGCCGCCCGTCCTGGCGGAGGCGCTGGGCCGTGGCCCGGCCGATCCCGCCGGCGCCGCCGGTGATCAGGGCGACCCGGGGCATGCCGTCTCCGTCGGAGGCCATCTCCCCGGCGCCGTGGTCGCCCATCAGTACCAGGCCTCGGCGGGGCCCTTGAACTCCTGGATCGTGTTGCCACCGTCGACGACGATGCCCTGACCCGTCACGTAGCTCGCGCCGTCGGATGCGAGGAAGGCGATGACCTGGGCGACCTCGTCCGGGGTACCCGAGCGACCCAGCGGGGTGTTCTCCCCACCGACGGCCTCCTCGGGAAGCTGCGAGCCGCTGGCGATCCAGCCGGGCAGCACCGCGTTGACCGTGACCCCGGTTCGGCCGAGCTCGATGGCCAGGCCGCGCATCAACCCGGTGATGCCGGCCTTGGCGGCGCCGTAGACCGCCGAGCCTGGGTTGCTCACGAGCGGCCCGGTCACCGACGACACGAACACGATCCGGCCACGCCCCGAGGCGACGAGGGCGGGCAACGCGGCCCGGGTCACGTCGAACGCGATCCCAAGGTTGCGAGCGATGCCTCGATCCCACTCGGCCCGGGCCATGGTCGCGATCTCGCTCGACTCCTCGGCCGCGCCCACGGCCACCATCCCCGCGTTGTTCACCAGGATATCGAGGCGGCCGTCGTGGGCGGCCAGGACCTCGGCGATCAGGCGATCGGCGGCGCCCTCGACCATGAGATCGCCGACGTGGCCCGTGGCGATGGAGCCGGCCGCGACCAATCCTGCGACCCGCTCGTGGATCCGGCCCGTGGTCGAGGCGACCGCGACCCTGGCTCCCTCGCGGGCGAGCAGGCGCGCCGCCGCGAAACCGATCCCGGTCGGGCTGCCGGCGCCGGTGACCAGGGCCACCCGGCCGTCGAAGTCGCGCATCGTCATGACTCCTGCCTGTAGCCGGCGGGATGCCGCTGTCGCCAGGCCCAGGCCGAACCGATCATCTCGTCGAGCGATCCCCGCCGGGGTGTCCAACCGAGGACCTCTCGGGCGCGTTCGTTGGCCGCGACCAGGATCGGCGGATCGCCGGGTCGCCGGGGTCCGGGCGTGGCCGGGATCGGCCGGCCGACGACACGCTCCGCGGCCGACAGGACCTCGCGCACGCTGAAGCCGGCGGCGCTGCCCAGGTTCAGCGCGACCGCGCGGCCGCGCGTCACGTCCGCCGGATCCTCAGGGTCGCTCGTGCGCGGATCCATTGGGTCCGTCGCCTCCAGCGCTGCCAAGTGCGCGTCGGCCAGGTCCAGGACGTGGATGTAGTCCCGGACGGCGGTCCCGTCGGGGGTCGGGTAGTCGGTCCCGAAGACCGTCACGGGTCGGCCGGTCTCGGCAGCCGCCAGGACGTTCGGGATCAGGTGCGTCTCGGGGTCGTGGCTCTCGCCGTTGTAGTCCGAGGCCCCGGCCACGTTGAAGTAGCGGAGCGCCACGCTGCGCAGGCCGTAGGCGCTGCCGTACCAACGCAGCCCGGCTTCGAAGGTGCGCTTCGTCTCGCCATACGGATTGATCGGGGCCAGGGCTGCGTCCTCGGGGATCGGAGTCACGGTCGGCATGCCGTATACAGCGGCGGTCGAGGAGAAGACGACCCGCCGTATGCCGACGGTCCGGACGGCCTCGAGGAGCGCCACCCCGCCGGTCACGTTGTCTCGGTAGTAGCGGGCCGGATCGACGATCGACTCGGGCACCAGCGAGCGAGCGGCGCAGTGGAGGAGTGCCTCGATCCGCTCGCGTTCGAGCAGGGCGACGAGGGTCGGCTTGTCGACATAGGAGCCCTCGACGAGTCGCGCCCCGTCCGCCGCGGACCGATGGCCGGTCGTCAGGTCGTCCACGACGACGACCTCGTGACCTGCGGCGAGCAGCCGCTCGATGCTGATCGAGCCGACATACCCGGCTCCGCCAGTGACCAGGATCCTCACGACGAATCTCTCGCCAGCTGGGTCTGGGCCAGGAGCAGCAGGGTCGGGCGGTCGTTCAGGCTGGGGTCCTCGACGACCGCCTCGAGCAGTCGCTCGAGCACGGCCCCCAGCCGCGGCCCCGGCGTGGCGCCCAGCTCGGATATGAGATCGTCACCGTCGATCGCGAGGTCGCGTCGGTCGAGGACGACATCGGCGGCGAGTTGCTCGGCGATTCGCGCCCGGAGCTCGTCGAGACCGCCTGCGTCGGCCGCCAACTCGCTGCCGATGTTGTCGGCGCGGCGCAGCTCGAACAGCTCGTCGAGAGCCGGCGGACCGATTTTGGCGATGAACCGCCGGACGGCCGAGTCGCCCCACGATGGCTCGTAGGCGAACATGTGCTGCCGGACGAGGTGGACCACGCGCTCGACGGTCGAGCGGGGGAAGTGGAGCCGGTCGAGCAGCTCCCCGGCCAGGACCGCGCCGACGCTGTCGTGTCCGACGAATCGACCATCGGCGAACGTCGACGGCTTGCCGATGTCGTGGACGAGGGCGGCCAGGCGGACGACCGGCCGATCGGCCGGGACGGCGTCGACCGTGCGGACCGTGTGATCCCAGAGGTCCTCGCCCGGGGCCTTGTTCTGGGCAACGCCTCGCTGGGCCGCCAGCTCGGGCGCGATCCAGCGGAGCAGCCCGGTCGACTCGAGCGGTCGCAGCCCGAGCGACGGCCGCGGGGCCGCCAGGACCTTCGCGAGCTCGGCGGCGATGCGCTCGCCCGACAAGTGCCGGACGAGCTCGACCCGGGCCTCGATCCCGGCCAGGGTCCGGGGCTCGATGGTGAAGCCGAGGGTCGTCGCCAGGCGGATCGCCCGGATCATCCGCAGCGCATCCTCCCCGAAGCGGGCCGCCGGGTCGCCGACCGCGCGGAGGAGCCGTCGGTCCAGATCGGCCAGGCCGGCGTGGGGATCCTCGAGCCTCAGCGCCTCGTCGGGTCGACCGCCCCAGGCCAGGGCGTTGACGGTGAAATCGCGCCGGGCGAGGTCGATCTCGATGGTCTCGCCGAATTCGACCCGGTGCGGCCGGCGGAAGTCGGCGTAGTCGTGGTCCCGCCGGAACGTCGTGATCTCGAACGTCTCCTGACCGCGACGGACGGCGACAGTCCCGAAGCGGTTCTCGTAGACCGAGCCCGGGAAGAGCTCGGCAATCCGTTCCGGTCGGGCGTCGGTGGCCAGGTCCCAGTCCTCAGGCTCACGGCCAATGAGCAGGTCCCGAAGCGATCCGCCGACCAGGTAGGCGGCATGGCCACCGGCCCGGAGGACCTCGATGACCTCGAGGACCGGAGCCGGGATGGGCCCGACGGGGCGGTTTCGAATCCCCTCGGCCGGGCTCAGTTCCGACCGAGGAACAGGTAGTCTCGCCACGCCTCGTTCCGGTCGTCCATGAGGTACGGCGTGAACAGCGAGTAGATATCGCTGCGTGGCTCGAAGGGGACGCGGACGAGCCGGAGACGGGTCTCCTCGAGGGTCTTGCCGCCCTTGCGGTGATTGCACGTCTGGCAGGCTGCGACGAGGTTCTCCCAGGTGTGGCCGCCGCCGCGATGGCGGGGCACCACGTGGTCGAGGGTCAGGTCGTGCGACTGCCGGCCGCAGTACTGGCAGCGATGCCCGTCGCGGCTGAAGATCTCGCGGCGGGTCAGCTTCACCCGCGGCCGCGGGCGGCGGACGTGATGCTGGATCCTGATCACCGACGGGGCGCGGTACTCCGTCCGCGGCGTCCGGATCATCTGGTGGTCGTACTCGACGACCTCGGCCTTCTCCCCGAAGAGGAGGCGGAAGGCGCGCGGCAGATTGCAGACGTTGAGCGGCTCGTAATTCTGGTTCAGGACGAGAACGACACCGTCCATGGCTTCGGGAGAATAGCAGGAGCGCGCGGGCGATCAGGCGCGCGCCGGCGCGGCGCCGGTCAGCGCGTCCCAGCCGCCCGCCTGGCCGACCTTGCTGGCCAGTGGCCGGCCGAGGGCGGTGGCGATCGATCGGGCCGCCTCGAGCACGCCCTCGAGCCGGACGCCGTGCTCCCAACCCTCGCTGTCGAGCAGGTAGACGAGATCCTCGGTCGCGAGGTTGCCCGAGGCCCCCGGAGCGTACGGACAACCGCCCGTCCCGCCGGTCGACGCATCGAAGCAGCGGACGCCCACCGCCAGGCCGGCCGACACGTTGGCCAGCGCAGTGCCCCGGGTGTCGTGGAAGTGGTAGGCGAGCCGGTCGAGGTGCAGGCCGGCAGCCGTGGCCCGCTCGGTGAGGTCGATGACCTGGTCCGGGACGCCGACCCCGATCGTGTCCCCAAAGCAGATCTCATCGGCGCCGAGCTCGAGCAGCTCGAGCGCCAGCTCCACGGCACGACCGGGGTCGACCCTGCCGGTGTACGGGCAGCCGAACGCGGTCGAGACGTAGGCGCGCCGCCACCAGCCGAGCTCGCCGGCCCGCTCGAGGACCGGGGCGATGGCGTCCAGCGAGTCGGCCACCGACATGCCGATGTTGTGCTCCGTGAAGGCGTCAGTGGTGGCGGTGAAGACCGCCAGGGCGTCGGCCCCGGCTGCCTCGGCCCGGGCCATCCCCCGCAGGTTCGGGACCAGGACCGGATAGCGCACACCGGTCAACTCGGGCAGGGCGGGCAGGAGCTCCTCGGCATCGGCCAGTTGAGGGACCGCCCGGGCGCTGACGAAGCTCGTGGCCTCGATCTCGCGCAGGCCGGCCGCCACGAGCAGCTCGACGAAGCGCACCTTCGCTTCGGTCGGGATGGGCGAGGGCTCGTTCTGGAGCCCGTCACGAGGCCCCACCTCGTAGATCCGGACATGACGATCCGCGGTGGGCGCCGGGCCGTCGGTCATGTCGGCGAGCTAGCCTTTGGCTTCCACGACCACGGAGACCTCGATCTCGGCGATCCGGACCTCGATCGCCTCGAGCTCCAGCAGGGCGGCCTGGTACTCCTCGCCGCCGAGCGGCGCGGAGTTCCGGCGTCGACGGGCCTGGGCGTGGAGGACCAGCAGTTCCTCGCGGGTCTTGGGCAGGGTCTTGGGCACGGGTCCTCCTTCGTTCGCCGCGAATGTACCGCGCCGGCGTCCATCGGTCACTCCAGGATCATCAGTATCTGGCCGCGCCGGACCTGGTCCGTCGGACCGACCTCGACCGCGCCCACGGTGCCTGGCCCAGGGGCCACGACGACGTGCTCCATCTTCATCGCCTCGAGGGTCAGCAGCGGGTCGCCTGCCGCGACCGTCGCTCCCGACGCGACGTGGACCGCGAGGACGGATCCGGGCATGGGTGCGGTGACGGGGCCGATGCCACTCGCCTGGTGGGCGGCTGCCGCGCGGACGGCCCGATCGACATCCGGAGCCGGCGCGATGCGGAAGGGCATGCTCCGCCCGTCGACGTCCACGTGCGCGGTCCCGTCGGCGGCAAGGACCGCCGTCGGCCTCTCGAGCGGGACGACGCGATCCGGGACCTCGACGGTCCGCTCGATCTCGCCGTCGAGGACCAGGCGCAGGTGGGGCCGGGCGTTCAGGCGCCAGCCGCCCGCCCACGTGCCGGGCTCCGCCTGCTGCCGGCCGGACTGGATGCCAGGCCCGCCGCCGGCTTCGGCCTCGATCGTGGCCTGGAGGAGCCGGGCGGCGGTCGACCAGGCCTCGTCCGGGACGTCGATGGAGACGCCGCTGCCAGGCTGCCAGAGCCGCGCGAGGGTGTCGATCCGCGCTTCCCCCTCGAGCACGACGGGTTGGCGAACGAGCCACCGGAGGAATCGCAGGTTGGTGGTGACGCCCAGCACCAGCGTATCGTCGAGGGCCTGCGCCAGCTGCTTCAGTGCCGCGTTGCGATCGGCACCGACGGCCGCGATCTTGGCGAGCATCGGGTCGAACCGCTCGTCGACGACGGTCCCGACCGCGATCCCACTGTCGACCCGGACCCGTCCATCGCCGTCTGCCGGCCAGCGCAGCGCCTCGACCCGGCCGACGGCCGGCAGGAAGCCGGCATCCGCATCCTCGGCATACAGGCGGACCTCGATGGCGTGCCGGCCGCGGGCCAGGGCCGCATCGACCTGGGCCTGGTCGAGGACGAGCGGCTCGCCGGCGGCGATGCTAAGCTGGTCGGCGACCAGGTCACGCTCGATCGCCAGCTCGGTCACCGGGTGCTCGACCTGGAGGCGAGTGTTCATCTCCAGGAAGTACGGCTGGCCACCGTCGTCGAGAAGGAACTCGCAGGTGCCGGCGTTGACGTAGCCGACTGCTCCAGCCAGCGTCAGGGCGGCGCTGCCGAGACGCGCGCGGAGCAGGCCCGCGACGGCCGGCGAAGGCGTCTCCTCAAGGACCTTCTGATGGCGCCGCTGGAGCGAGCAGTCGCGCTCGCCGAGGTGCACGCCGTGACCGTGTTCGTCGAACAGGAGCTGGATCTCGACGTGGCGCGGTCCTTCGAGGTAGCGCTCGAGGATGAGCCGGTCGTCGCCGAAGGCCGCCGTCGCCTCGCGCCTCGCGGCTGCGAGCCTCTCGTCGAGACCGGCCAGGTCGCGGACGACCCGCATCCCCTTGCCGCCGCCGCCGGCCGCCGGTTTGACGATGAGCGGGACCCCGATGGCGGCCGCCGCCCGGGTCAGGGCCGCGTCGGTCTGGTCCGGTCCGTCGTAGCCCGGGACGACCGGGATGCCCAGCTCGGTTGCAAGCCGGCGGGCGGCGGCCTTGTCGCCCATCGCGCGGATCGCCGACGGCGGTGGGCCGACCCAGCGAAGCCCCGCGTCGATCACGAGGGCAGCAAATTCGGCGTTCTCGCTCAGGAAACCAAACCCCGGGTGGAGCGCATCCGCGCCGACGGCCCTGGCCGCGGCCACCACGCCGGGTCCATCGAGGAGGTCCACGGTCGGGAGCCCATCGTCGCCCGGGACGCTGGCCCGGATGCCCAGCCGGTCGGTCGTTCGCCGGATCCGGGCGGCGATCTCGCCGCGGTTGGCGATAAAGACCCAGCGGATCGCTCCGGGCGAGGCGCCGGGAGCACGCGACCCGGCCGTGATCGGCGTGCCTGCGTCGGTCGCCCGGCCCGTCGGGCTCGATAATGCGCCAATCGCGCCAGACGCGACACGCCATCGCCCACCGACTCGCCGAGCGGGCAGCCTGCCCTGCACGATCCAGCGCTGCACGGTCCGGACCGAGGTCCCGAGCAGGCGCGCCACCTGGCTCGGACTCAGCTCGCGACGGTCGTCCATGGCGGGATTGTCGCGTTCTGTCGGCGTTGACGCAAGCCGCCGCCCTGGGTCCGCCGGGCCTCCGGTCAGTCCTGGGCGCCTGGGTCCTTCGGCACCCACGCCGGTGCGCGCTGCTCGCTGAAGGCCGCGAAGCCTTCCTGGGCCTCGGCTGTCCGGCGCTGCCGGGCGATGACCCGGGCCGTGTGCCACTTGGACGACCCGTGCGGCAGCCCGCGGACCTCGCGGACGATCGCCTTCGCGGCGCGGGCGGCCGTCGGGCCGGCGGCCAGGATGTCGTCGATCGCGGCCTCGACTGCTGCATCAAGTCCCGCTTCCCCCTCGACGATCTCGTGGACGAGACCGATCCGTTGAGCGCGGACCGCGTCGAACCGGCGGCCACCGGGGAACAGGGCCCTGGCGTGGGTCTCGCCGATCTTGGCAATGACGAAGGGGGCGATGACGGCCGGCAGGATCCCAAGCCGCGTCTCGGTAAACCCGAATCGGGCGCCGCTCTCGGCAACGACCATGTCGCTGACCGCGCAAAGACCCATCCCACCGCCCAGGGCGGCCCCCTGGACCCGCGCGATCACCGGGACCGGGCAGGTATCGATCGTCTCGAACATCTCGGCCATCGCCATCGCGTCCTGTTCGTTCGCCTCGCTGTCGAGCGTCAGCGCGGCTCGCATCCAGGCGATATCGGCCCCGGCGCAGAACGTCGGTCCGTCGCCGGCCAGGACGATCGCCCGGAGGCTCGTCGGGTCCTCACGCCCCAGGCTGGTGAAGGCCGTCCGCAGATCGGCGATGAGCGAAGCATCGAATGCGTTGTGCCGATCGGGCTTCGCCAGCACGACTCGGGCCACGACGTCGCCAGGCCCGGTCCGCTCGATCCTCAGGGAGTCGGTCACCGCGCCATGCTAGCGCCGCCGGTCAGGGTGCCGCCGATGGCGCGGGGCTTGACGGGCCTGCCTCCTTGCGGCACAGGCTCAGCAAGTCGACGGCGCCGATCGCCGGCTGGACGAAGCCGCAGTCGATCGCTTCCGAGAAGTAATTCGGGTACTCCGGGTAGCCGTAGGGGATGACCGCCGCGCTGTCGTCGACGATCCGCCGGTCCAGCGCCATCGCACCGTCGATGCTCGCGGGACCTGCCAGCGCCCTGATCCGCTGGATCTCTCGCGCCTCCGCTCGACCGATCCAGCTCCGATCGCCGAGATCTCGAAGCAAGGTCCCGGCGTCCGGGTATTCGGCATCGATCCCCGCCTCGAAAATGTCGATGGGCGCACCGGGCCTCAGGGCATCGCCCCATGGATCGCCGGATCGATGGAGGCGCACGGTGATGCCTATTGCCTGGAGCTGGCTCGTGAGTTCGCTGGCGAGCGCATCGCACTGGCGGCAGTCTCCCTCCGTGGGTGCAGCCATGGTGACCGTGAAGGTGCGGCCCTTCATCAGGGCGCGAGCGCGATCGAGGTCTGCTTCCGGCACCTCCGCCGCGGCGACCCCCTGGATGCTCGGCGGGAGCAGACCGTTCGCCGGCCTCAGGGGCCAGAGCCGGGCAAGAGCCCGACGATCGATGGCAAGCGCCACGGCATGGCGAACGCTCGGATCCTTGAACGCCTTGCGAGTCGGGTTCAGCGCGAAGTAGGAGACCGCGACTCGGGGGGCTCCGAACCAGCGCTGGTCGCCGGCGGCCGCGGCGTCGCTGCCGGCGCCCCATGTCAGGTCGAGCTGGCCGCCGGCCCCGACTAACGGCTCGAATCCGTCGAGCATCGCACCATCGACCTGTCCGGACTTCACCGCGGAGAGCAGGTCCGACACTGACGACCGGAGATGGATGGCGATGGCATCGAACGGCTGGGGACGGTCTCCGTGGTAGTTCGGGTTCTTCTTCAGCACGACCAGCCTCACGCGGATGTGCTTCGCGATGTAGTACGGGCCGGCTGCGGCAACTGGAGGATCCGGATCGAGCCCGAGTCGGGCCGCAGGCGTGCCCCCTGGGACGGGGCAGTAGAACGGCAAGGACAGGCGTTCAAGGAAGTCCGGCGATGGCGCCACGAGCGTGATCGTCAGGCGATCGCCATCCGCTGAGAGCCCCTCGACAATGCTTGCGGTCCCCTCGCGGTAGGCCTGGGCTCCGACGATGTCGTCGAGGAACTGCCGTCCGGGCGCCCAGTCGATCAAGGTCGGCGACATGGCCCGCTCGATCGATGACCGGAACGTCTCAGCCGTGACAGGCTGGTTCGATGGCGGCGAGAACACCAGGCCGGGTCGGATCGTGAAGGTGTACGTCCGCCCGTCCGAACTCACGGTGGGCATCGACGCGGCGGCCTCCGGCTGGAGTGTCCAACCCTCCGGCCCCGGCTGATCGGCGTAGTGCAGCAGCCCGAGGCAGGTGATGTAACCGATCTGGCGCACCCGCCAATCCCAGTTGTTCGGCGGGTCCGGGGATGGGTCGTCCCATGGAAAACCCGAGGTCGTCATCGTCAGGATCGAGCCTTCCAGCTCACCAATGACATCGCCGGCCGTCGGCCCGACCGCCACCATCAGCTGATCCTCGCTCGCGGCGATGCTCAACGTCGCATGCCCGGTATCGATCGTGCGGGTCTCGCTCGTGACGGCGTCGATCCGGGTCAGCGTCCCGTCGCGGTTGTTGGACACCCAAACGGCGTCCGACGTCGCCGCGGGGGTGCCAATGCCCGGACGGACCTGCTTGACGCCGCCGATGCCGGTCCGGTCGACCTTGAACAGGAGTCCCTCGCTTTGCTCGGAGATCCAGCCGTAGCCGCCGGCGAAGGCCATATTCGACAACGCCTGTCCGGGCGCGAGGCTGACCGGGGTGTTCGAGGTGTTCGTCGCGGGATCGATGCGTCCGACTCGGCCGTCGCTCGCGTACCACGCGGCGCCATCCCCGAAGTCGACGGTGAATGCATCAATGTCGGGAATCCGGGCCTGGATGCGACCGGTGGTCGGATCCATCCGCACGATCTCCTGCGCGTCGGGCCGCGAGAACCAGATCGAACCGGCGCCGACAGCGATGTCCCCGGCCTGGGCCTGGTCATGCGCGTCTGTGCCGATCGGGAAGGGCGTGACCACCCCGGTTCCCTTGTCGACACGAACGATCCGCGGCGCGCCCAGGTCGGTGAACCACAGAGCTTCCGGGCTGAAGGCAAACCCGCGTTCTTGGGCGACAGGGATCGCGAACGACCTGACGACGGCGTGCGTGACTGGATCGATCTGGTCGACCGACTTGGGGTCGGCTCGGACCTGCCAGAAGGAACCGCCCGCGAACACCGAAATGCTCGTTGGCGACTTGATCCCGGCCGTGTCTTCCAGGTGGCCCGTCTTCGCGTCGTAGAACGCGAGGAGTGGCAGGTCGGCCAGGTCGAACGGCCCCGTGGAGGCGGTCGGGGCGGACGATCCGGGCGACCCGTGCGCGGCGCTCGAAGGATCTCCGCTTGCGGGAGCTGTGGATGTCCGACCGATGAAACCCCCGCCGACCGACCCGACGAGCAGGGCGATAACGGCGAGTCCGATCAAGGCGAGCCCAAGCACTCGCCGGTCTCTGCTCCGGCCTCCGTTGCCGGAGGCGAGCCGGCGACCCTTCGCACGATCTGCTGGGATGACCGCGACCGCTCTGACGGTCTCCGCGTAGCCTTTCAGCTTGAGCGACCGCGCGTCGACATACGCGATTCCGTCCATCTTCGCGGCAAGGTGGATGACTGCCTCAGAGGCCAGGATCTCGCCTGCGCCGGCCTGCGCGCACAGGCGCGCGGCTAGATTGAGCGCAGTGCCCCGATAGCCGTCGCCCACCGGGATGGCTTCGCCGGCGTCCAGACCGATGCCCACGCCTCGAGGGAGCTCTGCACCGGCAAACCTCGCCTGGAGGTCGATCGCTGCACGGAGCGCCTTGCGCGCCGATACGAACACGACGAGCGCTTCGTCACCGCGAAGCTCGATGAGGAACCCGTCGCGGGCCACGACCACCTCGGACACGAGCTCGGCAAACCGGGCGACGAGCGCCGCCGCCGCCTGGTCACCGTGCTCCCGGGTGTAGGTCGTGTAGCCGCGGATGTCGGCGATCAAGAACGTCCGTAGCTCGGTCTCGGATGACTGACCAGGCGTGCCAGCAAGCGGATCGGTCGAGGTGGGATCGGGTCCTTCAGGTCCCAGCTCGCCCGAGCTCGGCGGATCGATGTCCAGGCGTGGCGGAGCGTCGCGCGGCTCGGTCACCTGACACTCCATGGAGGTCGATTTTGATGCGAGTCTACGGACTGTCGGGGAGCGGCCCGTGTCGGCCCGGCGTCAAGGGCCATGTCCGATGCGATTGCGCATCCGGTCACGGCTTGCGGCAGAGGCTCAGCAGGTCGACGGCGCCGATCGCCGGTTGGACGTAGCCGCAGCCGACCTTGTCGCTCAGGTAGAGCGGGTAAACCGGGTATCCGATCGGCACCACCCAGCCTTCCTGATCGGTGACCCGCGCCGCAAATGCAATCGCCGCGTCGACCCGCTCCTGACCATCGAGCCCGTCGATCCGGTCGAGCTCGGTGAAGTCGGCTTTGGGCAACCAGGCGCGGGCGCGGATGCCTCCAAGGAGGGCAAGCGGGTCCGGGTAATCCGTGTCGAGCCACCCGTCAAACAACCCGACCTTGCTCTTCGGATCTTGAACCGACGCCTCCGGGTCCTCGACCCGCTCGACCTTGACCGTGATCCCGATCGGGACGAGCTGGCTGGCCAGGGCGTTGGCCACCGCGTCACAGAACGCGCAGTTCGCGTTGACGGGCAGGACCTCGATCCGGAGGGTGCCTGTCCGGCCAGCCATCAGACTTCGAGCCATGTTCAAGTCCTGGGTCGGCAGCGGAGCTCCCACTGGCGGCCCACCCGGCACCGAGGGCGGTAGCAGGCTCGTCGCCGGGGCCTGGCCGAGCAGCGCAGCCAGTGCCGGCCGGTCGAGCGCCAGCGCGATGGCTCGACGGACGGATGGGTCGCGGAGAAGCGGATCGGCGCCGTTCAGCGCGATGAACTCGGTGTAGAAGCGCGGACCCCCGAACCAGCGCTGATCGACCGCCCCGGCGGCGGCACTGCCCGGGCCCCATGCCTTCGCCCGGTCGCTTGCCGCATTCAGGAGCGGCTCGAACGCATCGGCGGTCGTCGCATCGGCCAGGCCGTCCTCGACGCGGCGGATGGCCTCGCCCGGCTGATACCCGAACCGGAACGCGATCGCCGACCACGGCCGCTTCCGGTCACCGCTGTAGTTCGGGTTGGGCAGGAAGAGCCCGAGCTCACCTGGGCGATGCTGGGCCAGGTAATACGGGCCGGCGGCCGGCAGCGGCGGCGTCGGGTCGAGCCCGCCCGGAACCGTCGGCGTTCCAATCGGGAGCGGGCAGAAGTAGGGCAACGTCAGCCGGCGCAGGAAGTCGGGGGCCGGCTTCGTCAACCTGATGGTCAGGGTGTCGCCCGAGGCGGCAATCCCTGACACGTGGTCCGCGTGGCCGTCATGGAACGGTACCGCGCCGACGATGTCGGATAGGAACACGATGCCCCGTCCGCTGTCGCTGAGGTTGGCGGACAACGAACGTTCGATCGTGGCTCGGTAGGTCTCGGCGGTCACCGACTCGTTCGACGGTGGCGAGAACTTGAATCCGTCCCTGACCTTGAACGTGTAGGTCCGCCCGTCGGGCGACACCTCCGGCATCGCCGCCGCGACCTCGGGCTCGAGGACCCATCCATCGGGCGCCGGCTTGCTCGGATAGCGGAGCAACCCGGCGCAGGTGAGGAACCCGGCCTGGCGGAACTCGAACGAGCCATTGGTCGCCGGATCGGGGACGGGCGCGAGGAATGGCGCATACGGCGTGGCGATGGTCAGGACGTCGCCCTTCACCCCGGCGACGATCTCCTCGGGTGTCTCCTCGAGCGTGGCGACGAGCTCGTCCTGGGTCGCCACCAAGTCGCCGATCTGGTGTCCGAGCTGGATCTTCTTGGTCGCGCCCGTGACCATGTCGACGCCAACCAGCGTGCCGGCATCCTGGACGCCGACCCACATCGTGTCGCCGAGCGCGGCCAGGGGGCGCGCCCCGATGCCGACCTGGTACGTCCCGGCGAGCCGGCCGGTCGGATCGACCTTCCAGACGGTTCCTGTCGTGTCCTCGGCGGTCCAGATGAAGCCACCGCCAAATCCGATCGTCGGAAGGTAGGTGTCCATGATCGGCGTCGCCCAGGTGATGCTGTTGGTCGACGGGTCGATGCGATGGAGGCGGCCGCCGCCGGTCGAGTAGACGGCGGAGCCGTCCGAGGCCAGGACATCGGGCCACTCGATCTTGATCGTCGCCTGGACCCTGCCGGTCGATGGGTCGAGCCTGACGATCTCGCTGGCTGGCTGGACGCCGACCCAGAGCGATCCGGCAGCGGCGACCAGGCTCACGGCAATGGAACCGTCGTCATGATCCTTGGTCAGCCAGTACTCGTGGACCTGAAGCCCGGTCGCTACATCGACCCCAATGACGCGTGGAGCGGTCGAGTCGTTCACCCACAAGGTTCCGCCATCGATCGCGGTACCGCCCGGGTTTGCGACTGGGAACGGGACCGTCTGGAGCATCTCGTGGGTTTGGGGATCGACCCGATGCATTGCCCATGGCCCGACACTGGCCAACCACAGCGAGCCGTCGACGAAGGCACCCTCCACGGTCGTGGAATCCGTCCGACGGGTGTCGCTGACGGTGCCCGTCGCTGGATCGACGTAGGCCACCAGGGGGAGCTCGTCGACGCCGAACAGCTCAGGTGAGCTCGATGGGGCCGCAGATGTCGAAGCCGCCGCGCCGCCATCGGACCCGGTCGGACCGTTCACCGTCCGAAAGGCCCCGCTGGCCACGACCGCAATGAGCGCCACCGCGAGCAGACCGACGGCACCGGCGACGAGCAGCCGACGGTCGGGGCCACCGTCGTGGCCATAGCGGATCGGGCCCTTCGACGCCTTGTCGGCCGAAACCACGTGGACCGCACGGATCGGTTCGTCCATGCCCTTGAGGCGATAGGTCCGTGGATCCGCGTAGCCGATGCCATCCACCTTGGCGGCGAGGTGGATGACGGCCTCCGACGCGAGGGTCTCACTCGGTCCGGCCTGGCCGCACAGGCGCGCCGCAAGATTGAGCGCCGAGCCGCGGTAGCCACCCTCCACGGGGATCGCCTCGCCGGCGTCCAGCCCGATGCCGACGCCCCGCGGGAGCTCTGCTCCGAACCGGATCTGTAGCTCGAGGGCCGTCCGGAGGGCCCGCCGGGCCAGGACGAACACGGCCAGCGCCTCGTCGCCGCGCAGCTCGATGAGGAAGCCGTCGTTGGCGGTGACGACCTCCCGGACGATCGCCGCGAAGCGCGTGGCCAGGTCGGCCGCCGCGTCGGCTCCGTGCTCGGTCGTGTAGACGGTGTATCCGCGGATGTCGGCGATCAGGAACGTCCGCAGCTCCGCCTCGGCCGGAGCCTTGACCTCGGGCTCGGCCAGGACCTCTTCGATGGGCCCGGGCGCGCTCTCCTGCGGCGACTCGCCGACAGGGGTACCCGGACTCCTCGACGGGTCCAGATCGCGGGGCCCAGGACGGTCGCTCGGGTCGCTGCCCGACGCCCCCATCGAACCCTCCTCTCCCTCGGTTGATGGTCGGCAGTGTACGAGGCAGCCGTCACCCTGACTACGGGCGATCTCGTGGGGTGACGAAGGGTCAGCCGGGTCCGTCGGACAGGACGACGATCTCGTCGCCGAGATGGATGACGCCGGGCCTGGCGACATCGCCCAGGACGCCGAAGTCGGCGTTCTTGCCGTCCCGAAGGCCGCGGTACGCGATGATCGTCCGAAGGGTGTCGAGGTCGCGATCGCCGGTGTCGGGATGCTGGGTCGTGATCGCGCAGCGGGCGTCCGGCTTGGTGATGGCCAGGACGGCGTCGCCGATCGAGATCCTCTGGCCGATCCAGGCGTCCTCCTCGTGCGCCTGGGCACCCTCCAACTCGATGAGCATGCGGAACCGCCGTCCGTCGACGGCATCGACGCCGCTCTGGCGGGCGAGCTCGGCGAGCGAGCCGTCCGAGACGAGGCTCGTCGGGTTGCCCCTTCGCGTTCCCGCCGGCCGGTCGCAGCGGATCAGGCGGATCGGTCGGCCGCAGAACGCCGAAAGTGCCTGGGCCCAGGGCCCGACGACGACGTGCCCGACCCCGGTCCGACCGTGGATCGGCGTCTGCACGTGCTCGGCCAGGCGCACCTCGTCCGCGAGCACCCTGCCGTCCGGGAAGGTCGTCGTGAGCGTGGTCGCGCCCGGATCGGTGTACGCGGCGATCTGGACCAGTTCCCCGACGATGAGCCGGTCGACCAGCCGGTCCGCGTCATCGATGAGGTAGAACCGTCGATCCTCCACGACCCCCACCTCGGTCACGTCGAGGGACTCGGGGTGCTGGAGACCCAGGCTCCGGACGGGCGCGATCGAGAAGCGGCTGACACGCGGCATTGGGCGATGCTACCCGAGCGGAGATCGATGCCGGCGTGCGCGGGACCTCACATCCGGAACACGCCGAAGCGCGTCTCGGGGATGGGCGCGTGGAGGGCGGCGGCGATTCCCAGCGCAAGCACCCGGCGCGTGTCCAGCGGGTCGATCACGCCGTCGTCCCAGAGCCGGGCCGTCGCGAAGTAGGGGCTTCCCTCGGTCTCGTAACGCTCGAGGATGGGCGCCTCGAAGGCATCCCGCTGGGCGTCGTCGGCGAACCCGCCCCGCACCGTCGATAGGACCCGTGCCGCCTGCTGACCACCCATCACCGAGATCCGGGCGTTGGGCCACGACCACAGGAAGCGAGGTCCGTAGGCGCGGCCGGCCATCGCGTAATTGCCGGCTCCGAATGAGCCGCCCACGACGACGGTGAACTTGGGCACCTCGGCGCAGGCCACCGCCATGACCATCTTGGCGCCGTCCTTGGCGATGCCACCCGCCTCGTATTCGCGGCCGACCATGAAGCCGGTGATGTTCTGGAGGAAGACCAACGGGATACGCCGTTGGGCGCACAGCTCGATGAAGTGGGCGCCCTTGAGGGCCGAGGCGGAGAAGAGGATCCCATCGTTGGCGACGATCCCGATCGGGTATCCGTCGAGGTGCGCGAAGCCGGTCACCAGGGTCTCGCCGTAGAGCGGCTTGAACTCGTGGAAGCGGCTGCCGTCGACGATCCGGGCGACGACCTCGCGAATCTCGAGCGGCCGACGAAGGTCGGTCGGGATCGCGGCGTACAGGTGGGCCTGGCCGGACGCTTCGTCGCCTTCCGGGGCCACCGCCGGCGGCTCCGATCCGCGTCGCTCCCAGGGTGGATCCGGGCGTCGCCGGTTGAGGTTCGTCACGATCGAGCGACCGAGCGCGAGGGCGTGCTCGTCGTCGAGCGCCTCGTGGTCCGCGACTCCGCTGATCCGGGCATGGACGCTGGCCCCGCCGAGGTCCTCGGCGCTTACATCCTCACCGGTGGCCGCCTTCACCAGGGGCGGACCGCCGAGAAAGATCGTGCCGGTCCCGCGAACGATGACGGTCTCGTCGCTCATCGCCGGGACATAGGCGCCACCGGCCGTCGACGAGCCCATGACCAGGGCGATCTGGGGGATGCCCTTGGCCGACAGTCGAGCCTGGTTGTAGAAGATGCGGCCGAAGTGATCGCGATCCGGGAAGACGTCTGCTTGCAGAGGCAGGTACGCCCCGCCGCTGTCGACCAGGTATACACAGGGCAGCCGGTTCTCGAGGGCGATCTCCTGGGCACGGAGATGCTTCTTGACCGTGATCGGAAAATACGTCCCGCCCTTGACCGTGGCGTCGTTGGCGACGATCACGCAGGTCGTGCCCTCGATCCGGCCGAT
>JBDTQW010000043.1:0-20952 GCA_039931975.1 Chloroflexota bacterium
GTGTCGACCGGGGCGGCCGCGCCGTTGGCGTTGAGTCGGATGAAGTCGTCGATTGCGACGAGCGCCGCCGCGCCACCGCCGACCGCGTTGAACAGCGACACCAGCTGGGGCATCGCGGTCATCTTGACCGTCCGTGCGGTGTACAGCCCCGCGCCGGCCCCGATCGCGAACCCGACGACGATGATCGCCCAGGAGATCCCGCTCAGGCCGTGCTCGTTGGTTGCCAGGCCGACGAGCGTCGCGACGACGGCGATCGTCATGCCCGCCGCGCTCAGGCGGTTGCCGTTGCGGGCCGTCGCCGGCGAGTTCATCTGGTGCAGGCCCAGGACGAAGCAGGCCGCGCCCGCCAGCCAGGCGAGGTAGACGATGGTGGTGATCCACTCCTGGGACATCGACGCGCTCCTCGACTACGCGCCCGGGGCGCTCGAGGCGCCCTCGGACCCGGCCTTGGGGGCCGTCGGCTTCTTGCGGAACATCTGGAGCATCCGGTCGGTCACGACGTACCCGCCGACCACGTTCATCGCCCCGAAGATCATCGCCACGAAGGCCAGCAGGTAGCTGACCGGGTGATCCGCCTCGGCGGCGATGAACATCGCCCCGACCAGGACGATGCCGTGGATCGAGTTCGCGCCGGACATCAGCGGGGTGTGGAGGGTGGCCGGGACCTTGCTGATGACCTCGAACCCGACCAGGATGGCCAGCACGAAGATCGCCAGCGAGGTCAGGAGTTCCTGGCTCATGCGCTACCTTCCTTCGCCGCGGCCGGCTCCGGCTCGAGCAGCTTCCTGGTCGCCGCCTGGACGACTTGTCCCTCGTGGGTGATGACCGTCCCGGCCGTGATCTCCTCCTCGAAGTCGTAGGTCATCGCACCGTCCTTGACGAAATGGAGCAGGAGCGCGGAGATGTTCCGCGCATAGAACGCCGAGGCGCCGGCGGGCATGGTCGCCGGCAGGTTGTCAGGGGCGATGATCGTCACGCCGTTGTCGGTCACGATCGTCTCGCCGGCCTTGCTCAGCTCGACGTTGCCGCCGAGGCTCGACGCAGCCATGTCAACGATGACCGAGCCCGAGCGCA
Organism: Chloroflexota bacterium; assembly: GCA_039931975.1. Taxonomy (GTDB): domain Bacteria; phylum Chloroflexota; class Limnocylindria; order Limnocylindrales; family CSP1-4; genus Chersky-267. Next base: position 1,075 of record JBDTQW010000043.1, read on the forward strand.
TCGCGGCCACGGCCGCCGCGGTGACCAGGAGCGGCGGCCGGCGTCCTGGGACCTGGGCGGTGGTGATCACCACGTCCATCGTGGCGATGTGGTCGTTGAGCTCGGCCTGCTGGGCGGCCTGCTCATCGGGTGTCAGCTGCCGGGCGTAGCCGCCCTCCCCGGACGCGTCCGCGACGGCCTTGAGGACGATGAAGGACGCACCCAGGGACTCGGCCTGCTCCTTGGTCTCCGAGCGCACGTCGTACGCCTTGACCACGGCGCCCAGCCGGCGCGCCGTGCCGATCGCCTGGAGACCGGCCACGCCGATGCCGAGCACAAGCAGGTTGGCCGGCTTGGCCGTCCCGGCCGCGGTGGTCAGCAGCGGGAAGTAGCGCCCGTAGGCGTTGGCCGCGATCAGGACCGCCTTGTAGCCACCGACGTTGGCCTGGGAGCTCAGCGCGTCCATCGATTGCGCCCGCGACAGCGTCCGCGGCAGGGCATCCAGGCTGATCGCGGTCACGCCCTTGGACGCCAGCTTGGTGGCCAGCTTCGGATCGACGAGCGGCGCAAGGAAGCCGATGACGGCCTGGCCCTTGCGCAGCTTGCCGACCTCGGCATCGGATGGCTTCTGGACACGGACGACGACGTCGGACTGCGAGTACAGCTCGCCTGTGGGCACGATCGTCGCACCTGCCTCGACGTAGGCCGAGTCGGGGATCGAGGCGCCGGCACCGGCACCGGCCTCGACGAGGATCTCCAGCCCGGCCGCCGTCAGCTTGCCGAGCACTTCGGGTACCAGGGCAACGCGCCGTTCGTCGGCCGCGGTCTCCCTGGCGACGCCGACCTTCATGGGCATCACCTGTGGGATCTGGGTTCGGGATATCGCCGCCAAGGATACCCGCGCGACCGGCCGCCGTGCGGCCGACGAGGGTCGCGATCCGGTCGCGGACACGTGGCGTGACGGGTCCCCGCCAGTGCTCCATGGCCTCGGCTAGGATGGTCCTGTCGGCAGTGGCCGGCGTCCAGGAGGAGACCGGATGACCACGATCGGCTACGCCGCGATGCTCGAGCAGTTCCATCCGACCGAGTTGCTCGAGCACTGCGTGGCGGCCGAGGCGGCCGGATTCTCGGCCGGCTTCATGGTCTCCGAGCATTTCCACCCGTGGACGCCGCAGCAAGGTCAGAGCGCCTTCGCCTGGAGCTTCATGGGTGCCCTCGGCGAGCGCACGTCGCTGCCGTTCGGGACGGCCGTGACCTGCCCCGGCTTTCGCTATCACCCGGCGGTGGTCGCCCATGCTGCGGCGACCCTCGGAGCAATGTACCCGGGTCGGTTCTGGCTCGGTCTCGGAGCCGGCGAGGCGCTCAACGAGCACGTGGTAGGCGGGGTCTGGCCGGAGATCGGGGTCCGCAGCACGATGATGTTCGAGGCGGTCGAGATCATCTCCAAGCTGTTCAGCGGCGCGGTCGTCAGGCACCGCGGCGATCACTTCATCCTCGAGAGCGCCAAGCTGTACACGCGGCCCGAGATCCCGATCCGGATCTACGTGGCGACGGCCGGTCCGCTGAATGCCAAGCGGACGGGTCGACTGGCCGACGGGATGATCACGGTCGGTGCAGCCGACGAGAAGATCAAGATGCTGTGGGGCAAGTTCGAGGAGGGCGCACGCGAGGCGGGCAAGGACCCGACCGGCATGCCCAAGCTCCTCCAGATCCACGTCAGCTGGGCGCGGACTGATCAGGAAGCCGTCGACAACGCGATGCGCGAGTGGCCGAACGGCGGGATGCCGTTCCCGAAGCAGGACATCAAGAACCCGGAGGACTTCGCGGCCATGGCCCGGCTGGTCCGACCCGAGGATTTCACCGATCGGACGCTCATGACGGCCGACCTTGCCAGCCACATCGCCCTCATCCAGCGCTACGTCGACATGGGCTTCGACGAGATCCACATCCACAACGTCGGCCGCAACCAGGCCGAGTTCATCGACGTCTTCGGCCGCGAGGTCCTGCCGGAGCTCCGGCTCGATTGATGTCCGCTCGTCCGGAGCTGGCCGTTGCGTCACCGCCACGGCAATCTGGTCCCATGCGCGCACGGGCCGGTTTTGGGTATGGGAGGCGGGCCGCCGGGGCGCTAGGATTGACAGGTCGCCGGCAAGGGCACCTGGAAGCCGCGACCATCGAAGGGGTCATCCACTGAACGCCAAGCGGGCCGATCGCCGCCTCGTCCTCCTCGCTATGGGCACGATCGCCGCGTTCGGCCTGGCCGCCTGCGGCCAGAACGGTCCCACCCCGACCCCCGCCCCACAGGGCGCCGGCCCGAGCTCGACCCGGTCGGCCTCGATCCCCCGGCCCAACCAGGCCACCAGCGCGCTCGGCTCGTCCGGCCCCGGCTACGACGGCAGCTCCGACTTCCTCTCTTTCGCTTCGGCACTCTCACCGGCGAGGGCGCTGACGGCATATATCGACCAGCTCCTCGACGCGGGTTACCGCGACGCCGGTCGGCAGGGTGCCTGGTGGGTGTTCGTCGACTCGAGCATGACCGTCTGGGTCCGGGTCGGGTCGGCCGGGCCGCCGACGAGCCTGCTGGTCAGGTTCGCCCGAACCGAGGACGCCGGCCCGGACAGCCCGGCTGCCGTTTCGCAGTCCGCTGGTCCGGCCCCGGCCGAGCCCCGCGGGACGGGCTCCCAGTCGGCCGGCAGCACGACCAAGCCAGGCGCGGCGACCACGTCCACACGCCGACCCGACCCGCCCCACGCGGCCAGCCAGGCTGGTAGTCCAGCCGGTGGCACGGCTGGCGGCGGCTCGACCGCTGGCCCGGGCGCCAGCCCTGGTCCGGCGACGGGACCGGCAGCTGGCAGCGGGACCGTCGGCGACAGCAGCGGTGGCGGCTCCGGCTCGAGACCATGACCGAACGACACCGCCTCTTGCTGGTCGACGACGACGCCCAGCTGACCCAGTTTCTCGGCGCTCGGCTCCGGCGCGACGGCTTCGACGTGACCGTCGCCGGGTCCGGCTCTGAGGCGCTCGCTGCGATCGACCGGGGCTGGCCCGATCTCGTCCTGCTCGACCTGATGATGCCCGGCATCGGCGGCGAGGAGGTGGCCGCCGGGATCAAGCGCCGGGCGGACATCCCGATCGTCGTCCTGTCGGCGGTCGCCACGTCGCGCTCCAAGACCGAGCTCATCGAACACTACGCCGAGGACTACGTCACCAAGCCCTTCGACTACCCCGAGCTCGTCGCCCGGATCCACCGCGTCCTGCGCCGACTGAACGAGCGGATCCCGAGCGAGCTGCTCGATCTCGGGCCACAGCTGTCGCTCGCCCTTCGCCGGCGCGAGGCGGTGGTGGCGGGTCATCCCGTCGCCCTGTCGCCGACCGAGACGCGAATGCTCGCGACCCTTGCGGCGAACCTCGGCGCGACGATCACCACCGACCAGCTCCTGGCCCGGGTCTGGAGCGACTCGGACGGGGCGGACCCGGCCTATGTCTGGGTCGCCATCCGTCGCCTCCGACGCAAGATCGAGGTCGACCCCGACGAGCCGCGCCATCTCCTGACTGACCGCAGCGGGGGCTACCGGCTGGTCGCGGCCGGCTGATCGTCCCGATGCCGCGCAGGCCGCGCTGGCGCGGCCGCGGCCTCGCCTACCGGCGCCAGGTCATCCTCGTCATGGTAGTGGTGGCCATCCTGCCCGTTGCGGTCTTCGGCTTCGCGGCGCTCCGGGCCGTCGAGGACGTCGTCGGCCAGGAGGCGCTGGCCCAGACCCACACGGCGGTGCGGGGAGTCGCTGCCGTCCTGGCCCGCGATGCCGCCGACCTGACCGAGACGGTCGAGAGCTATGCCAACTGGCCGTTCCTCCAGGACGAGGTCGCCAAGCTCGCGCTCGACGAGGTGCGCAAGGATGTCATCGAGTTCCAGGTCGACCAGGGCGAGATCGACGCCATCGCCCTGATCGTCGGTGACCGCCAGGCCGTCGGCGGCCCGAACGCCCAGGCGACGGCCCTGGCGGCCCTCGCCAGACGCGCCCTGGCGCGGCCGGACGGCGCCTCGGCCGGGCCGACCTATACCGACCTGGGCGACGGCGTGTACCTGGTCGACTTCCGGCCCATCGACCTCGGCGACCGGACCGGCGTGGGCGTCGATGCCGCGGCCGGCGGTCCCATCGGCCTGGCGTTCGCCCGCCGTCTCGACCCGTCGTTCGTGGTCGACGCGCGCGGCGTGACCGGGTTCGACGGTGCCGTGTTCGACCGGTCCGGACGGCTGAGGGTCGCCAGCGATCAAGCTGCCGCTACCGCGTTCGCGCCGGATGTGACGTCCTCGACCGAGCCTGCCGGGGTGACCGAGATCCGCGGCGGGCTGGCGGGTGGGTCGATGGTCCTGAGCGACGTCGACGGCCAGCCGGTCGGCTGGTACGTGGCGACGACGCGGATCGAGGCGATCCAGACGGTGACCCGCCGGATCGTCCCGCTGCTGGCCGCCGGCCTGGGCCTGGCCGTGCTGGTCGCCGCGACCCTGGCCGTCCTTCTCGGGCGGCGGTTGCGCCTGAGCCTCGACGCCATCGGCGGCGGCCTCTCCGCGATCGTCGCCGGGGATCGTCGAGTCCTAGTCCCGGCCGACGACCGCCGGGTCCGACTCCCGGCCGACGACCGTGATGCCATCGGCCGGCTGGCGGCAACCATCGACCGGCTCGGGGAGACGCTCGACCAGCGCGACTGGATCCTGCGCGAAGCGACCCTGGCCGTGTCCCAGCTCACCCCGGACCTGGGGGTCGGTCGCGTCGAGGAACGCGGCGTGTCGGCGGCCGGGCGCATCTTCGGGCTGGCCGACGTTCGCCTGAAGGCTCCCGATGGGACCGTCCTGGCCGGACGCGAGCGGGCGACGGGGTCCGGCGACGGATCCGACCCGCGCTCGCTCCATCCCGTTGGGCGGACGGTCTCGGCATCGCTCGGCCCGCAGCCCGGCGATCCGTCGGAGGGTGCAGGCGGATCGCGCATTACCGGGCGGTTGCCCGCCGGCCGGGATTGGGCCGAGGCCGATCAGTCGCTCCTCGACGTCTACGCCCGGCTGCTGCGTGCGGCCATCGACGATGCCGTCGTGCATGCCCGGACCCTCGACCGGGTCGATCGGCTCGATCGGCTGACCCGGCTCCAGAGCGACTTCCTGCGCGGGGTCAGCCACAACCTCCAGGCGCCGCTCACCAACATCGTGGTGGTGGCCGACGAGCTGGCGACCGCCGAAGATACGGACGCGCACGCGCGCGAGGGTGCGGCCGTGATCCGTTCCCAGGCCGACCGGCTGGCACGTCTCGTCGGCCAGCTGCTAACGCTGTCCCGACTCGAGTCGGGCACCCTGCGGGTCGAGGCCGAGCCGGTCGCCCCCGAGCCGATCATCCGTCGAGTCTGGACATCGCTCGGCTCGGATCGCCCGTTCCGGGTCGACGACCGTTCGGCGGGCATGGTCGCGGTCGCCGACCGGGCCGCCCTCGAGCAGGTCGCCTGGATGCTCCTCGACAACGCCCTCAAGTACGCCCCGAGCGGGGCCATCGTCGTGTCGCTCGAAGCGACCGACCAGGACGAGCGGGTCGCCATCACCGTCTGGGACGAGGGTCCCGGCATCGTGCCCGAGGAGCGGGCACGGGTGTTCCGGCGATTCGAGCGAGGCTCCACGAGCGAGGGCATGGACGGGACCGGCCTCGGCCTCGATGTCGCCCGCGGCCTGGTCCGGGCGATGGGCGGTTCGATCCGCTACGTCCCCGCCCCGAACGGTGGCGCGGGCTTCCGCTTCACGGTCCCCGGAGAGCGCTCCGAGCGACCCGCCTGACGAAGGTCCGGGGTCGAAACCGGACTATGGGACTGTGCAGCCACGCACTTTCGTAATGCGGCGTGAAAGCTGCTGGTTCCTAGGCTTGTGAGTATCCAGGGACGTGGCCTCCGGGCCAGTCCATCCGCCGACTGCACGAGTGAACGACCAGCACTGTGAAGCGACCGATCCGAATCACTCGCCGAGCGAAACCCGCCGAGGGCCAGAGCCTCGTCGAATTTGCCCTCGTCTTCCCGATCTTCTTCGTCCTGCTGATGGGCGTGATCGAGTTCGGGCTGGTGTTCAACGCCCTCCTCAGCATCAACTTCGCTACGCGCGATGCGTCGCTCATCGCCGCTGAGGCAGGCAATGGCGTGAACGCCGACTGCGTCATCCTCAAGAAGATCGAGGACGCGATCGGCGCCCCAGCGAATGACGCCCAGATCACCCAGATCCAGATCTACAAGGCCAACAAGCTCGGTAACCCGACGGCCGGCCGAATCAACACCTATACCCGGACCGGGTCCATGGCCTGTGTCGGCCTGGGCGGGCCGCAGCCATACAGCCTGTCCGGCGGGGCCGGCTATCCCGACTCCGAGCGGTGCAACGTGGTCAACGGCTGCCCGACCTTCCCCGGCGCCCCCACCGGGGTCGACACCATCGGGGTCAAGATCACCTACCACTACACGTGGTTCACGCCGATGGGTTCGTTCATCGGGCTGGGCATCACCGACTACTACATGACCGAGTCCAACGCGATGCGCATGGAGCCGGTCCTGTGAGCGGCCTTCGTCGTCGCTCCGAGCGGCGGTCAGGCGCACGGGGCCAGAGCCTGGTCGAATTCGCGGTGTCGGTGCCGGTCTTCGTGCTGCTCCTCTTCGGGATGCTCGAGTTCGGCTTCGCGTTCACCCACAACCTGACCCTCGAGTACGCCACCCGTGAGGGTGCCCGGACCGGGGCCGCGCTGGCCGACGGCACCGTCAGCATCCCGTGCGCCAACGTCGACGACGAGATCATCGCCTCGGTCCAGCGAGTCCTCACCAGCCCCGGCGCTCCGGTCACCGTCAGCCGGATCAGCGAGATCCGGATCTACAAGGCCGACGCCAACGGCAACCAGGTCGGCTCGACCTACAACAAGTGGATCCCCGGTGCCGGACCGACCGTCGACGGGGTCCCTCTCGTGTTCAAGTCGAACATCGTCAACTGGGACGCCTGCATCCGGGACAACGGCTCGACGCCCGATTCGCTGGGAGTGAGCCTCGTCTACAGCTATCGCCTCATCAGCCCGCTGGGCGTCTTCCTCGGGATGGCCGGCACACCAGCCTTCGACATGTCCGACCGGACCGTAATGGCGCTCAATCCGAGCTAGGAGATGCATTCGATGGGTCCCCAGGACCACCACCCGACTGACCGCCCTGCCGGGCTCCGTTCGGCCGTTCGCGCGGTTCGGGCCAAGCTGACCGGCGGCCGTCTCGCCGCCCGGGGCCAGATGCTGGTCCTGTTCGTCGTGAGCATCTTCGTGCTGACCGGGATCACCGCGATCGTCGTCGACGTGAGCTGGTACTGGGCCAACACGCTGCGGGTGCAGCGGGCCGCCGATGCCGCGGCCCTGGCGGGCGTGGTCGACCTTCCCGGGAACCCCACCAGCGCCTACCAAAAGGCTCGCGATGAGGCGACCAAGAACGGCTATACGGGCGGGGGTAGCACCACCGTGACGCCCATCAAGGACCCCGACGGCTCCGGCAACAACCGTCGCCTGGGCGTGACCATCTCGGCTCCCGTCGGCACCTTCTTCATGAAGATCTTCGGCATCCCCACCATCACGGCAATCCGGACCGGGAAGGCCGAGTACGTCCTGCCCGTGCCGATGGGCAGCCCCGAGAACTATTACGGCGTCTTCGGCCTGACCCGTGGCCTCACGTCGACGACCGATGTGGTCACGTGGAACACCACCAACGCTCTCGGTGATTCGGGCTTCAAGACCGACACGGCCGTCCCCGCCGGCACGCCGTGGACCACGTCGAGCGGCACGCTCATCGCGTCGGTCCAGACCAACAACAACGCCTATGCCCGGACGAGCACCAACAATGCCACCCAGCAGTGGGGCACCTATGGCTTCCTCAGCGGCGGGGCGGCGATCCCGAGCCCGGGCGCCGGCCAGGTCCTGACCATCGTCGGTCTCGAGGTCAGGCTGCAGGACGCCTTCGTGTCGGCGGCGTGCACGAACACTCGGATCGACGCCGCGATGTCCTGGAACGCCACCACCAACTGGTCGACGACGATCGGCACCGGCAACCTGAGCACGAACACGACCGCCGGCGACTACACCTTCCCAGCGGCGAATGGCTCGACCAGCACGGCGGCCTGGGGCGCTCACACCTGGGTGCGCAACGACTTCAGCGACGCCAACTTCCGCCTCCGGCTGACGGCGATCAAGGGCTGTGCAACGGCGGGCACCACGATCAACCTCGACATGCTCGAGGTCCGCGTGTACTGGAGCATGGCCACCACGACGTCGACCACGACCACGGTCCAGACCAATATCCCGGACGCGAACCTCCAGGGTCCCGGCACCGCCTGCGCCGGTATCGCGAGCTGCAACAATGCTGATGGCGCCGTGCTCAATCCGCGCGGCTTCTGGGCCACGATGAACACCGAGGGTGCCGAGAACGTCAACGGCGACGCCTTCCAGCCGTATTGGGACGTGGCCAGCGGCACGACGAACCCGGCCTACGACGCCGACACCTACTACAACTACGCCGTTGAAGTGCCGGCCGGGGCGAGCGGCAGCGTCTACGTCTACGACCCGGTGTTCTGCGATACGACGCCCAGCAAGGGCACCGGCGACCGCTGGTTCGGCGCCAACAATGCCGTCAGCTCGTTCTACGAGCTGTACGACACCAAGAACACGCTGTACGACATGACCGACGACGGTGCGGCCGTCGCCAACTCCGCCGGGCTGTTCCGCAACATCGCGGCGTCCGACACCACCATGGGCGGCTCGGGCGGATCGGAATGCAAGACGGTCGTCCCCTCGCCATACAGCGATGGCCGCGATTACCACAATAAGTGGTACGTCCTGGCCAGTGGGCTGAGCGGCGGCGCGAGCGGCAAGGTCTACCGGATCCACACCACGGGAACCGACCCGTCCAACGTCAGCGCCCAGCGCACGGTCAATGGCGAGAACAGCTTCGCGCTGTACTCGTCCATCCCGGGCTCGCGGATCTATGGCCTTGGGGCGATGCAGATGTTCACGCCGCTGACGGCGTCGGGCTCGGCGGTCACCTCGGAGTTCTACCTGGCCCAGCTCGACGCGGTCCACGCTGGCAAGACCGTCGAGATCATGCTGTGGGATCCGGGCGACACCAACCCCCTGAGCGCATCGGTCCAGATCCTCGTGCCGAACGCCGGCGGCTGGTCGGCGACGGCGCTCGACTACACCGCCGCCCAGGGCACGACGAACGGAGCGGCGGCCAGCTGCAACGCACTGAGCGGGACCGGCGTGACGTCGATCCAGACGAACGTCGGCGCGACCAACGGGACCTTCAACGGCTGCTGGCTGACCATCCAGATCCCGATCCCGACGACGTACACGGCCCAGCAGAGCGGCTGGTGGAAGATCCGCTACACCATGAACGGCAACGGCACCTCCAACGACGTTACGACGTGGAAGGTCCAGATCCGGGGTAACCCGGTCCACCTCATCGTTCCGTAGCGCTTTCGATCGATCTTCCCGGGCGGAGTATTTCGCCCTCCGTCCTCATCGGCCGAGCCGTCGGGTCATCCGGCGGCTCGGCCGCTTTCTGTCCAATCCGCATCTCGGTGCAGCCACGCACTTTCGTAATGCGGCCCGAAAGGTGCCGGTTCCTACGCTGGTCAGCATCAAGGGCACGGCTTCGGGGCCGGTCCATCCGTCGACCGTTACGGGTGAACGACGACAACGTGAAGCGACCGATCCGGGCCATCCGCCTCGCCGACCGCCTTGCCGGCCTCCACTCAGCCGCTCGCGCGATCGGTGCCCGGATCGAACGGTCTCGCCCGGCCGCTCGCGGCCAGATGCTGGTCCTGTTCGTCTTGAGCATCTTCGTGCTGACCGGGATCACGGCCCTCGTCGTCGACGTGAGCTGGTACTGGGCCAACACGCTGCGCGTCCAGCGCGCCGCCGATGCCGCCGCCCTGGCCGGGGTGGTCTGGCTGCCCGGCGACTCGACCAGCGCCTACAGCACCGCGCGGGCCGAGGCCACCAAGAACGGCTACACGGCAGGCGGCGGCGTCACTGTCACCCCGATCAAGGATCCCGATGGCTCTGGCAACAACCGCCGCCTTGGCGTGACCGTCTCGGCTCCAGTCGGCACCTTCTTCATGAAGATCTTCGGGATCCCGACGATCCAGGCGACCCGCATCGCCAAGGCCGAGTTCGTCCTGCCCGTGCCGATGGGCAGCCCCCAGAACTACTACGGCGTGGGCTTCTTCGAAGGCCTGACCGGCGGGCCCATCGTCACCGAGGGCCCGCAAGCGCCGAGCTGGTCCCAGACGAGCAACCCCTACGACGACTTCAACAACCCGGACCGGGCCTGGTCGTCGAACAACCAGTACGCGACAGGGGTCGTCGCGACCGGTTCGGCCGGGGCCACTCAGGCCTATGGCAACTTCGGATTCAGCATCGCCTCGGGCCTGACCATCAAGGGCATCGAGATCCGGGTGGAAGGCAAGGCCAGTGACCCGGCCGGCTGCCAGCTTGCCGTCGAGCTGTCCTGGGACAACGGCGTTACCTACACCGCGACCGGCAAGAAGGTCGACCTGACCGGCAGCGACCCGGCAGCGGGCAGCTGGCCGATCGTCGGGGGCTCCGCCGACACTTGGGGACGGAGCTGGACGCCCGCCGAGCTGGCCAATGGCCAGCTTCGGGTCCGACTGCGTGCCCTCGATCCCGAGGCGGCCGACGACTCCACGAACTCGAGCAACCTCCGCTGCAACAACGCGGCCAGCGTGTCGGTCGACGCCTTCAACGTGACCGTGTACACGCAGGGAAAGGTCAACCAGACGCTGCCGGTCCCGAACCCGGCTGGAGGCGCTCCGCTCGCCCCGCAGAACGTCTGGGGCGCGATCTTCACCTCGGGCGGGGTGCGCGAGAATGGCGATCGCTACGCCCCGTCGAACATCGGCGGCGGCCTCGGCGTCCCCAGGGGCGACCCGAACCCGGACTATGACTCGAACGGCTACGACTACACCGTCGAGCTGAGCGGTGGCGCCACCAACGGCCAGGTCCGGCTCTTCGACCCGATCTTCTGTGCCACCGGGGGCAACGGCCGCGGCGGTTGGCTGGGCGCAGGCGACCACTGGACGGACATCCCGACCGGCACCGTCATCAAGCCCGTTGCGGTCACCTACCGGCTCTATGACATGAACAACACGCCCTACGACCCGTCCGACGACGGCGCCCCGCTCGCGACGCTCAACTACGACCCGGGGACGAAGACCCTAGGCGACCTCGGCGGCTCCTTCGGGACACCCCAGAACAGCACGGATGCCAACCGCCAGGACTGCTCGACCAACCCAGCGCACAACGCGTGGGTCATCCTCAAGAGCAACCTCGCCGGGGGGATGTACCGGGTCAACATCAACACGACCCTTGATGCCGGCAACGCCAATGTCGGTGCCGAGAACCTCTTCTCGATCTGGGTGGGATCGTCCGGCGGAGTCGCCCGGGTCTACGGCGGGGGCAGGATGGCCGCCTACACCAACCTCGCGGCCGGGACAGGCGTTTTCTACCTGGCCCAGATCGAAGCGGTCCACGCCGGCAAGACGCTGACCATCGATCTGTTCGATCCCGGCGAGTCCAGCGGCAACGCCTTCCTGCGGATCCTGAGCCCGGACGGCAACTCCTACGATTACGCCCAGTTCGACTGGTCCGCGGACGACGGCCGATCCGGGTCGAATGTCACCCAGATCCAGACCTCGAACGGATCCGCGCTGTTCAACAACCACCTGATCTCGATCGACATCCCCCTGTCGTCAAGCTACGGCTCGGGCGGTCTGACGCCACCGGGCGAGACGGAAGCGGGTTGGTGGAAGATCGAGTACGAGATGAGCGCCGCTAATGACACCACGACCTGGGAGGTCAGCATCAACGGTAACCCGGTCCACCTGATCATCCCCTGAGCCGGGGCCTCCAGCCGGGTCCCGGCTCGCCCTCCGACGAAGCTCGCCGGCTTACACCCCCGGCGGGCTTCGTCTTGTGACGGGTCCCATCCCTCCCGCCCCGGACCGACCGGCACCCACCCGGACAGGGCCTTGATGACCGGCTCCGTACCGCTTCCTACCGGACCCCTCGGAGCGTGGCGCGGGCGCACCGGAAAGGGCCTCCGACAGGGGTGAAAGTAATGTCGGCAGACAGGTTCCCCTGACTAACGTACTAGGCAGGGATGACCCGAATGGGTCACCCGACGCCTCCTCGGGGACCGCGCCGCATTCGACCTGATCCCAGGTTCGCGACGGCCGTCCAGGGCGCAGAGCTCGTCCGCCGGCATCGGCGCTTGAAAGGGAACCTGATCGAATGACCGCATCGTCTGCCCACCGACGTGGGCGCCTCCGCTGGGCCGCGGCCGCGGCGCTCGGCGCGCTGCTTCTCCTGCCGGGCTCGGTCGCTGCGCATCACGCCGAAGTGATGGCCAGCCTGGCCTGCGACGGGCTGGTGACGTTCACGGTCTCGGCGTGGAACGGCCCCGACACGTTTTCGCGGTCGAACCCTGACATCGGCGTCTGGATCAAGGAGGACGCCGGCAGCTTCGTGGAGCTCGTCTCCGACGACTATTTCTTTGCGCAGAGCAACGGCTTCTCGTTCACGGATACCTACGATGCCGGCGACGCCGAGTCGGTCACGGTGAAGGTGCAGGCTCAGTCGAACTGGGGCAACCAGAGCGGCCCCGGCGACGCTCGTACGGCGACGGTCCGCCAGGACTGCATCGAGCCCACCCCGACGCCGACTCCGACGCCGACCCCCACCCCGACGCCGACTCCGACGCCGACTCCGACGCCGACCCAGAACGATCCTCAGACTCCGATCGAACCGACCCCGACCCCGGCCCCCTCGGCCGACTCACCGACGGGCCAGGTCAAGGGCCAGACCGGCGGGCCGCGGATCACCCTGCCGCCGACGGACACGATCGGCGGTTCCGATGGCGGGACCGGATCGGGTCTGCCCATCGTCCTGATCGCACTCCTCGGGATCGCCGTGGCGATCGGGCTGCTCAGCCCGGCGTCGAACCGGTCCCGCCGGCGAAGCCGCCGGGAGTGATCCCGGAGGGCTTCCAGCCGGAGCCCTGACCCAGGGTCCCCGAGACCCGGAGGGGGCGTGCCAAAAGCACGCCCCCTTCGTCATGTCCGGGCCGCTGCGCCCGGAAGGCCCGGGCGACAAAGACGGCCGGACTCGATATCGGCCCGGGAGGTACCCTCGGATGGTTGGGCGGGCACGCTCGAAGCTGGTCGGCGATCCGAACGGGCGCCGCCGAGCCGGCCGCTGTGTACGAGACGGAGGGTCGAACGATGAGTATCCCGGTCGCGCGCCTCAATCACGCGGTTCTGTGGGTCCGCGATGCATCGGCCGCCGCCGACTTCTACGGCCGGGTCTTCGGGTTCGACGTGGTGGGCACGGAGATGGGCGGTCGGGCTGTATTCATGCGCGCCGCCGGCGGCGGCAACCACCATGACCTGGGCCTGTTCTCGGTCGGACCCGACGCGCCCAACCCACCCCGCGGCTCGGTCGGGCTGTACCACCTGGCGTGGGAGGTCCCGACGATCGACGACCTGGCCACGGCGGCCGGTGTCCTGTCCGAGGCGGGCGCGCTGTCGGGCGCCAGCGACCACGGCGTGTCGAAGTCGCTCTATGGGCGGGATCCGGACGGCATCGAGTTCGAGGTCATGTGGCGCGTGCCCCGTGAGGCCTGGGGCGAGTACGAGCACGAGGGCGCGATCCTGCCGCTCGATCTCGACCGCGAGGTCGCCCGCTGGGGCGCGAAGGGCGCCGCGAGGGCCTGATCCGGGCCGTTTCAGCCGGCGACGGCCGCGGCCACGATGACCAGGGTCAGGATCCAGACGTGGAACAGCGCGCTCCACAGGACCGACCCGGTTCGCCAGTCGATCCAGCCGAAGACGAGTCCGCCGCCGAGGGTCGAGAGGGTCTCGGCCTCGGGCTTGCCCAGGTGGATCATCACGAAGGGAAAGGTCGCCACGAGCACGGCGATCGGCCCCGCGATCCGGAGCAGCGCGAACATCAGCAAGCCCCGGAACAGGAACTCGGCCGACGCGAGATCGAGCACGTTGGTCAGGATCAGGTCGGGCAGCGGCCCGGCGCTCCGAGCGTAGTACGCCTGGAACTCGGGAACCCGGGCAACCACCAGCACGATCGGAGTCATGAGCACTCCGCCCGCGACGGCCAGGCCCAGTCCCAGTCGCCATGATCCGAGCCTGAGGCCGTAGCGCCGCGGATCGTCCCGGAACACGACGAGGATCGTCAGCAGCGCGACGAGGCCGAACAGGACAAGTCGCTCGAGTGCGGCGGCGCGCATGTCGCCCGCTCCGCGTCCCCCGATGACGTCCCGCGGCAGCACGTCGTGGGCGTGCTCGAGGAGCACGACCAGGGTGGTCATGGCGATCGCGATGCTCGCCCGCGCGGGCAGCCGCAGACCGAGCACCGAGACGGCCGCAAGGTCGCCGGCGGAGGCAGGGTAGGCCGGCGCCGCAAAGAGACTGGCGATCGCGCGGCCGACCGTGACCCGGAGCGATCCCCCGCGACCGATCCGCTCAGTCGAAACCGGGGCGGCGTCCATGACGGGAGTCTAACGGCGGCCCGGCGCCGGCAAACGCGCGATGTTCGAAGATGGGGACCATGACCGACGCTCCGATCCGGCCGTCGTTCCCGGCCCGCGACGTCATCATCCTCGATGGTGGCCTGGCGACCGAGCTCGAGCGGCGCGGCAACGACCTGTCCGACCCGCTCTGGTCGGCCCGTCTCTTGATCGAGGCGCCGGGCGAGATCGTGGCGGCTCATCTGGCCTACTTCCGAGCCGGCGCCAGGGTGGCCACCAGCGCCAGCTACCAGGCCAGCTTCGAGGGCTTTGGGGCGCGCGGGATGGATCGGCTGAAAGCGACCGAGCTCATAGGCCGGAGCGTCGAGCTGGCCCGTGAGGCGCGCCGGCAGCACCGCGCCGAGTCGTCGCCAGCCCGCGACGGCCGCGAACCTTCGCTGTTCGTGGCCGCCTCGGTCGGGCCGTATGGCGCAGTGCTGGCCGACGGCTCTGAATACCGCGGCGACTACCGCCTGACGGTGGCCGAGCTGGCTACCTGGCACGCTCCTCGCCTGGCGGTCCTGGAGGATGCCGGACCCGACGTGCTGGCGATCGAGACGATCCCATCGGTCGACGAGGGTCGGGCCCTGGTGGAGCTGCTGGCGAGAAGGCCGGGCCCGCCCGCCTGGCTCAGCTTCACCTGTGCCGACGGTGCCCGGACCCGCCACGGCGAAGCCGTCGAGACCGCGTTCGCCTTGGCCGAGGCGACCGACAGGATCGTCGCGGTCGGAATCAACTGCACCGCCCCCGAGCATGCCGAGGAGCTCGTCCGTCGGGCTCGCGCCGAGACCGACAAGGCCATCGTCGTGTACCCCAACAGCGGCGAGACGTGGGATCCACGGGCGAGGCGCTGGACCGGCCGTGTCGGGACCGACGTGGGCGCGGCGTCGGCCGGTCGGTGGCTCGAGGCCGGAGCGTCCTTGATCGGCGGCTGCTGCCGGGTCGGCCCCGAGCGGATCGCCGAGCTCGCGGCCATCGCTCTCGGCTGACCGCGTCGCCAAGCGTGCCACCTAGGCTCGGGTGACCCGAACGGCCCGTCAGGGCAACGACGTCCGGACCGCCCGCCGGGTCGCCCGGACCATCCGGAGGAAGCTCGCGAGGTGGCGCAAGGGCCGGATGTGCGACGGCTCACCGGCATAGATCGTTCGGATCGGCACCCATTCGAGCCGGAGGCCGGCCCGGATGCAGGTCGTGATCATCTCGATCTCGTACTCGAAGCCGGCCTCGCGGCTCGTCGCGACGGCTTCCATGAGTCTCCGGCTCAGGAGCCGATAGCCCGACTGGTTGTCGGGGATGTCGCGTCCGGCCGCCCACGACATCGCCAGCCCACCGAGCCGGTTGGCCAGCCGCCGGGCCCGCGGCATCTGGGCGAAGTCGCGCCGGCCGATGATCAGGTCGGCCCGGGTCCGCTCGAAGGCGTCGAGGAACGTCGGGATCTCGGCGGGATCGTGCTGGCCGTCGGCGTCGAGGGTGATGACCGCATCGACGTGACGGGACAGCCCCCAGCCGAATCCGGCCCGGAGGGCCGCCCCCTTGCCCTGGTTCGGCCGCTGCACCAGGACCGTCGCCCCGGCCGACTCGGCCCTCGCCGCCGTGTCATCCGTCGACCCGTCGTCGACGACGAGGACCGGCAGATGTGCGGTCGCGCCGAGGACGACGCCGGCGACCCGCGAACCTTCCTCGAACGCGGGGATCAGGGCGAGGACGTCAGCCACCGCGCAACGATAGCGCCGCGATCGCGTCCGGCGGGCCTCCGGTCAGCGCAGCGCTTCCTCCAGGGCGACTCTTCGATCGGTGCCGGCATCGCGATACTTGACGATGAGCGGGATCGTCTGGGCAAGCCCAAGGAGCGCTCCGAATCCAGATCCGATCTGCCGGGTCCCTGGGATGACAACGGCGCCCGACGGCACCATCGCGGGCTCCTCGGACGTCCCGCGGATCACCGTCTCACGGACCGTGTCGTAGATCGTCGACGCTCCGGTCAGGGTGACTCCGGCGGCGACCACGGCGCCGCCCCGGACGAGGATCCCGTCCAGGAGGATCGCCCCGGCGCCGACGAACGCATCGTCCTCGACGATGACCGGCCGCGCCCCAGGCGGCTCGAGGACACCGCCGATCTGGACACCCGCGCCGAGGTGGACCCGGGCGCCGATCTGGGCGCATGACCCGACCAGGACGTGCGAGTCGACCATCGCGTCCTCGCCGATCCACGCCCCGATGTTGATGAACGACGGGGGCATGACGACCACGCCCGGCTCGAGGTGCGCGCCCTCCCGGATGCTCGTGCCGCCGGGCACGATTCGCCAGGGTCGGCCGGCTGCATCGGCAGCCGCGGCGTCCGCGGCCCCGAGGATCGATTTGGGCGGGACACCGACCCGATCCCGGAAGTTCAGGGGGCCGACCTCCCAGGTCCGGGTCGCTCGATCGGCGAAGCAACCCAGGATCGCCTTCTTCGCGGCGTGATCGACCCGCCAGCCGTCGGGCGCCGCCGAGTCCGGCCAGGCTGCCCGGATTCGGCCGGAGGCCAGCTCGTCGAGCACGGACACCGCGACCGTGCTCACGCCACGACCCCTTCGGCGGTCGCCTCGGCCGGCACCGACCGACCGGCCGGGGGAGCCACCAAGCCGAGCGTCCGGAGCAGGCCAGCCAGCGCCTCGCGGGGCTCGTCGGCCAGCGATAGGAGCGGCCGGCGCGCCGCGTCCGACTCGATCAGGCCCATCAGGACGAGGGCCGCCTTGGCTGGCACCGGGTTCGGTCCGCCGCGGAAGTTGGCCAGCATCAACGGCAGCCAGCGCTCGTGGGTCCGCCGGGCGGTCTCCCAATCGCCGGCGCGAGCGGCGGCGCACAGGGCCGCCATCTCGGCCGGGATCTCGTTGCTGGCGATGGATACGACCCCGTCGCCCCCGAGGGCCAGGACCGGCAGGGTCCAGGCATCGTCGCCGGCCAGGACTGCGACATCGGGCGGGCGGTCGCGGCAGATCCGGGCGATCTGCTCGAGGTTGCCCGATGCCTCCTTGATCGCGATGACCCGGGGATGCTCGGCGAGGCGCAGGAACGTGTCCGCCTCGACATTGGTGCCCGTCCTCGACGGGACGTTATAGACCACGATCGGCAGGTCACCCTCGTCGGCGACGGCCCGGAAGTGGCTCTCGAGCATGCGCTGGTCGGGCCGGTTGTAATACGGGGTGACCACGAGTGCCGCGTCGGCGCCGAGCTCGGCGGCCCGGCGGGTGGCGGCGATCGTCGCCTCGGTGTCGTTCGTGCCGGTCCCGGCGACGACTGCCACCCGGCCGCGCGACGGACGCTCGGACGCGATCTCGACTGTCAGCTGGATGAGCCGGTCACGCTCGCCCGGGCGCAGGGTCGGGGCCTCACCGGTGGTCCCGCACGGAACGAGACCGTCGATGCCGGCCAGGATCTGCCAGGCGACAAGCCGGCTGAAGGCCGCCTCATCGACGGCGCCGTGGGACGTGAACGGGGTGACCAGCGCGGTCAGCGCACCGTGGAGGCGGGGTCGACGCGTCTGCGCCGTTCGATCGAGCCTGGTCATCGGAGACTCCTTGAGGTACGGGGAGAGCGGGGTGGTTGCTCGGAGGGGGCCGGGTTCAGCCATTCGCCATCACCCGCCTCCGGCGGTGGCCAGGATCGCGGCCGATCGTTCGATCGATCCGCCGGCTGAGCCGGCCAGCCGGTCGTCGACGACCTCATCGAAGAGATGGATCCCCGGCGTTCGCGGCTCGGCCATCAGCCAGTCGGCCGCCGCCAGGGCCCCTGCCGCATAGGCGGAGCGGTCGCGTGCGGTGAGGCGCAATTCGACCGTCTCACCCGGAGCGTCGAACCCGACAAGGTGCATCCCCGGCGACGCGCCGGCCCGCAGGACGGCGAGCTCGAGCTCGTCGGCGGCCGGCGGTCGACCCGACTGCGGATCGGCCAGCCGCTGTTTCCTCGGGTGGATGGCCAGGATGCGCCGGGCGAGGTCGCCGGCGGTGCCCGACGGCCGGTCCGCCTTCGAGCGACGGTGCCACTCGAGGACGTACGGATCGACGTCGTCGAGCTCACCGAACAGCGCCGTCGCATGCTCGACCAGCCGTCCGAACAGGGCGACACCGAGGCTCAGGTTGGCGGCCGCGACCGCGCTCGCTCGCGCCTGGACAAGCAGCGCCTCGACGTTAGCGGTCGTGGCCTCCCAGGCGGTGGTGGCGATGACGAACCGGCGACAGCCGGCGACGATCGCGGCCGCGACGTTGCCGAGCACGGCTTCGCCGCGCGACGCCTCGAACACCACCTCGGCGGCAGGCAGGTCGGCCGGGTCGTGGCCGGTGCGGCCGGGCCGGCCGCGGATCGTCGGCGCCGGCTCGCCACGGGCGACCAGCTCACTCGCGATCGCGCGGCCGAGGTGTCCGTCCCCGAAGATGAGTGTGTCCATGATCCTGTCCTCCGGCAGGTGCCGAGCCCGTCGGGCCGGAGGATCGATCGCGTCGCATCAACGACAAAGGCCGCGGCACCCGGTGGTGTCGCGGCCCTCGGATCCTCCGTCCCTGGAGGCTCCGGTCAGTGCGTACGGTACGCGCGTCAGAGCCCCAGGGCCCGTGCCTTCCGGCTGGGCCGCAAGAGCTTCTGCTTCAGCTCGCTGCTGGCGTGACGCGACATGGCGGGACAGTACCAGACCAATGCCCGGGTATGCAAGACATACCGGATGCACCGGCGGTTATGCATCAGGCGCGTCATTCCCAGCCGACGTACCCTGAGGCCATGAGGCCGTACGATCCCGAAGTCCCAGCCATGGCGATCCCGTTCCCGGCCGACGGCATGGAGCTGACCCACCTCCTGGTGGTCAGCGACATGGATCGTTCCAAGGCGTTCTACGAGGTTGTCCTGGGCGCCACCGTCTTTCGGGAATACGGCGGGACGTCGTGCGTCCTGCGCTTCCTCGGCACGTGGCTCCTCCTGGTCACGCCCGGCGATCCGACCCCGGACAAGCCGACGGTCGTGTTCGAGCCGCCCACCGACCCGGATCGTGTCGCCCACGAACTGACGATCCGCGTGCCCGATTGCCGGGCGGCACACGCCACGCTGTCCGAGCGCGGTGCGATCTTCCTCGCCCCGCCGAGCGAATCGGCCTGGGAGATCCGCGCGTTCTTCCGCGATCCCGACGGCCACCTCATCGAGATCAGCCAGGCGAAGTAGCGCGACGCCACCGTGAGGGGGACGGCGCCCTCGCGTCTAGCCCTCGCGTCTAGCCCTCGCGTCTAGCCCTCG
>JBDTQW010000044.1:0-20500 GCA_039931975.1 Chloroflexota bacterium
CGACCAGGTCGCCCATCTTGATCGCCTCGTCGATGTCGTGGGTCACGAACAGGATGGTCTTGGCCAACTCGTGCTGGAGCCTCAGGAACTCGTCCTGGAGGCGCTCCCGGACGATCGGGTCCACGGCGCCGAAGGGCTCGTCCATGAGCATCAACGGGGGGTCCGCCGCGAGCGCGCGGGCCACGCCGACCCGCTGCCGCTCGCCGCCGGACAGCTGGCTCGGGTAGCGGTCGCGGTAACGGGCCGGGTCGAGGCCTACCAGGCCCATCAGCTCATCGGTCCGCTCCCGGCGGCGGGCCGCATCCCAGCCCAGCAGCCGGGGCACGACCGCGACGTTCTCGCCGGTGGTCTGATGGGGGAACAGCCCGGTCGACTGGATGACGTAGCCGATGCCCCGTCGGAGCTCGGTGACGTCGCGCGTCGCGGCATCGATCCCGTCGATCAGGATCTGGCCCGAGGTCGGCTCGATGAGCCGGTTCACCATCTTGAGGCTGGTCGTCTTGCCGCAGCCGGACGGGCCGACGAGAACGCAGATCTTGCCGGCCGGGACCTCGAACGACAGGTCGTTGACGGCCCCCGGCACGCCCTTCTGGCCAGCGTCGTAGCGCTTGGTGACGTGGCGGAACTCGACGGTCGAGGCCTGCGGAGGGCCGGCGGTCTTGCGTGTGGCGGCCTGCCCGGAGCTCGCACTCATGAGCCGTCCGCGCCGTCAGCCCGCGTCGATCAGCGGCTTGACCTCGCCGATGAACCGCTCGAACGTCTCCACGTCGTACGGGGCCGGCTGCTCGGAGATGACCGTCCGGAAGCCGAGCTCGACATACGGGCGCAGTCGGTCGGCGATCTCCTCCGGGGTGCCGTTCCAGAACGTGTCGTCGGCCTCGAGGTCGGACAGCGGCGTCCGGTTCGCGGCCATCGCCTCCGTCCACACCCGCTCGGCCTCGGCCCTCGTGTCACGGATGGTGAGCTTCACCCCGAGGGTGAACTCGATCTCCGAGGGGTCGCGGCCCACCGCGGCGCAGTGCTCGCGGAGGACGTCGATCTTGTGGGCCATGAGCTCGGGCGTGCCCATCGCGTTCCACATGTCGGCGTACTTGGCGACCGTCCGGAGGGTCTTCTTCTCACCGCTGCCGCCGATCATGATCGGCAGGTGGCGCTGGACGGGCCGAGGCTGGTGGCGCAGGTCGTCGAATGCGTAGCGCCTGCCGAGGGCCGAGGTCACGGGCTCTCCGTCGAGGATCCGGCGGATCGCCCCCACCGACTCGTCCAGCCAGTCGAGCCGCTGCCCGAAGCCCGACCCGAAGTCGATCCCGTGAGCCCGGTGCTCGGGCTCCATCCATGCGCCGCCGATGCCCAGGATCGCGCGCCCGCCGCTGATATGGTCGAGGGTAGCGACGGTCTTGGCCACCAGACCCGGGTTGCGGAACGTATTGGCCCCGACCAGAAGGCCCAGCCGGGCCCGCTCAGTGGCCATCGCCCACGCCGCCAGCGAGGTCCAACCCTCGAAGATCGGCTGGTACGGGTCGCCGAAGATCGCGTACAGGTGATCCCAGGTCCACAGGTGGTCGTAGCCGAGTCGATCCACCCGCCTGGCCGCATCGAGCATGTCCGGCCAGCTGGCCACCTGGCTCCAGAGGAGGAGCCCCACCTTGAGATCGCGATCGGGCACGGGCCATCCTCCGGGGTCGTGACTGGGCGGGCGGGATGAGCTCCAAACGTTACGACAGCGAGTGGGCTCGTGTCAGTGGCCGGCGCGAACCTCTGGCCAGGCGGCACGGCCGCGACGGTCACCCGAGTCAGGCGTTGTCGAGCTCGCGCGAGATCGCACGGAGGATGAACCGGGCGGCTTCGGCGCTCTTGCCACCGAGCTTCTGGCCGTCGTCCTGCTCGAGCGCCACCATGAGGTCGCCCAGCATCGCCGACAGGGCCGGCGTCCGGACCAGCTCGCCAGCGGCGAGTGCCGTATCGAGACGAGCCACCGCCCGCCGGGCGTTGTCGACCGCGTGGCCCTTGTCCTCGGCGATGGCCCGGATCTCGGTCCGGGCAGCGTCCGCCGCCGCGCCCGTGCTGGCCACGGTCAAGCCCTCCGGTCGATCCGCGCGACCGGCAGCTCGCCGGTCTCGACGCCCGGAACCTCCGTCAGCACGGATCCCGCCGGGACCCCGGAGCGGACGGGCCAATCCGTGTCGAGCATGCTCATCTGGAGCTCGTCCCAATAGCGGCCATCGCGCCAGATCGACTGGCGAGCTCGGCCCTCGACGATGAATCCCGCCTTGCGATAGGCGCGGATCGCCCGCTCGTTGAAGGCGAACACGGACAGCGCGACCCGATGCAGGCCGAGCCGTTCGAAGGCATGCTCGAGCATCAGCTCGGTCGCCTCGCTGCCGTAGCCTTGGCCCCAGGCGTCCTTCTCGCCGATCGTGATGTGAAACATCGCCGACCCGTTGTCGCCATCGAGCTGGCTGAATGCGCAGGTGCCGATGAGCCGGCCGGTATCCCGCAGGTGGATCGCCAGCGCAAGGGAATCCGGTCCGACCACCCTGGCCTGGAAGAAGCGCTCGATCTCGGTGGTGGGCATCGGCCCTTCCTGGTAGCGGGTCAGCCGAGCGACCTCGGGATCTGCGTACCAGCGCCGGAACGCGGCCAGGTTCTCGGGCAGGTGTCTTCGCAGGACGATCCGCTCGCCCGTGATGAAGTCCGGAAACCAGCCGCGATGGAGCATGGGCGACGAAGGTATACCATCGCCGCCATGCGCCGCTGGAGCGAGGTGGCCGAGCGGGTCGCCGCCACGACGCGGACCTCCGAGAAGACCCGCCTGCTCGCCGACGAGCTGAGATCGCTGACCCCGGACGAGCTGCGGGTCGCGGCCGTCTTCCTCGCCGGGCGCCCGTTCGCCGAAGTCGATGGCCGATCGACCGGTCTCGGCTGGGCCGCGATCGCATCCGCGGTGACCAGCCTGGCCGGCGCACCGGCTGGTGCCCTGGGCGAGGCCTACGACCGATCCTCCGACCTCGGCGTCGCCGTCGCCGATCTCCTGTCCCGCTCGAACGGCAACCATCCGGCCGGGGACGACCCCCCGGGCCTGCTCGACGTCGCCGCCGCGTTCGCGGCCATCGAGGCGGCCTCTGGCCCGGCAGCGAAGGGCGCGATCCTCACCGACCTGCTCGCCCGGTGCGACCCACTGACCGCCAAGTTCGTGGTGAAGATCCTGTCGGGTGAGCTCCGGATCGGGCTTCGCGAGGGTCTCCTCGAAGCGGCCATCGCTGCGGCCTTCGAGCGGCCACTCGAAGCGGTCAAACGGGCGGGGATGCTGACCGGCGATATCGGGGCGACGGCGGCCCTGGCCCGCGACGACGCGCTGGCGAGTGCCAGCCTGAGGCTGTTCCACCCGCTCAAGTTCATGCTCGCCTCACCGGCCGAGGATGCGACCGAGATCATGGCCCGGCTGGGGCCGACGGCCTGGGTCGAAGACAAGTACGACGGGATCCGGGCGCAGCTCCATCGGACCGGGAAGGACGTCCGCCTGTACAGCCGCGACCTGCACGATGTGAGCGGCCAGTTTCCGGAGGTCGTCGACGCCGCCGGTGACCTGGCCTGGGACGGGATCCTCGACGGCGAGCTGCTGGCCTACCGCGACGGCGCGGTGATGCCCTTCGTTGCGCTCCAGAAACGGCTCGGCCGCAAGGCGCCATCGGCCGCCATCCGGAGCCAGGTCCCGGTCATCTTCGTGGCCTTCGATGTCCTCGCCCACGGACCGCGCGACGGAGCCGTCGTGCCCGGTCTCGACGAGCCCCTCGCCGCCCGCCGCCGACTTCTTGACAGCCTGGGCCTGCCCCTGGTCGACGACGGCGGAGCGTTCGCCCTCTCTCATCTCGAGTCGGTCGAGTCCGTGGAGGACCTCGAGCGTGCCTTCGCCGACGCCCGTGGCCGGAATAACGAGGGCCTTATGGTCAAGGACCCGTCGAGTCCATATTCGCCCGGCCGCCGCGGTCTGGGTTGGCTGAAGATGAAGAAGGCTTTGGCCACGATCGATTGCGTCGTCGTCGGCGTGGAGGTCGGTCACGGCAAGCGGCACGGGGTCCTGTCCGACTACACCTTCGCCGTCCGTGACGACGCGGCGGGAACGCTGGTCACCATCGGTAAGGCGTACAGCGGCCTGACCGACGCTGAGATCGCGGAGATGACCGCATGGTTCGAGGCCCATACGCTCGAGCGGTTCGGACGCTACCGGGTCGTCGAGCCCACGGTCGTGGTCGAGATCGCCTTCGACGTCATCGTCCGCTCGAACCGCCATCGATCGGGGTTCTCACTCCGCTTCCCGCGGATCGCCAACCTCCGCCACGACAAGACGCCCGACGAGATCGATACCGTGGCCAGCGTGGAGGCGATCTGGCGCGGGCTGCAGCACGGCGCCGAGCACCTGGTGACAGCGCGCGCCGGGAGTCGGTCGAAGCCCTGATCCGGGCCGCCTGCTGGCCATGGCCCGGCGTATCCTGTCGGCATGTTCGCCCCGTCCCAGTCGATGGAGCTCACCCTCTACACCGACTCGTACATCATCCGCGGCACCGTCGAGACGCGCGAACGGCGGGTGACCGACATCCTCAACCACGCCGAGCACGAATTCCTGGTCCTGCGCGAGACGACGCTCGACGAGTACGGGTCGCGCTCGATCGCGGTCCAGTCCGAGTACGCCCAGGTCAACCTGTCCAGCGTCCTGTTCGCGGTCGCCAACGACTTCGTCGGCGCGGCCCCCGAGCTGCGCATGCCCAAGGTGCCCGAAGAGGCCCTGATCATCCTCCCGCCGTTCCGGATCACGGGTCGGATCCACCTTCTGCCCGAGCGCAACCTGGTCGATGCGCTGGGCGAGCTGATCGGCCGGTTCGTCCCGGTGACCGATGCGGCCTACTGGTCGGACACGGTCGGGGAGGCGCGCCAGGCGGCGACGATGGTCGCCGTCAACCACGCCCGGACGCAGATCCTCGCCCCGCACCGGGTGGTCGATCCGTGGGCGGACCTGCGCACCAGCGACGATGACGGCGGGGCCGCCTGACCGATCAGCGCTCGACCGGCAGGTCGAGTCGGTCTCCCCATTCGGCCCAGCCACCGTCGTAGACCGCGACGTCGTCGTGACCGAGCAGGGTCAGGACGAAGGCGAGCTTGGCCGCAGCGATACCCGATCCGTCGTAGCACACCAGGCGCTTTCCGCGGGTGACGTTGGCCCTGAGCAGGATCTGGCGGATCGCCTCGGCCGGCCGGAACAGACCGGTGCCGGGTTCGGTCATGGTCGACACCGGGACGTTGATCGCTCCCGGGACATGCCCCAGCCGCCGGGTGTTGCCCTCGAAGCCGCGGTACTCGGCCGGCGCTCGGGCATCGAGCAGCATGACGTCCGGTGAGCCCAGCAGCCCGCGCACGTCGGTCGTCGTTAGGCGCATTCGGGGGACAGCGCGCGGGATGAATGTGCCCGGTGTCGGGGGGAGGGTCGCCTGCGACAGCTGGTGGCGGCCCGCCGTCCAGGCGGTCATCCCGCCGTCGAGGATCCGGGTCGACTCCAGGCCATAGACACGCAGGCTCCACCAGGCTCGGGCCGCGTACAGGTTGGCGGTGTCGTCATAGAGGACGACCGTGGACCCGCCGCTCACGCCGAGCCGCCCCAGGGCGGCCGCCACGCGGTCCGGGCCGGCCAGCAGGAACAGCGGGGTGTCGTCGTCCGGGTCGACCAGGTCGGACGTCCAGTCGAGGTACCCCGCGCCGGGGATGTGGCCGGCGGCGTGGGCCGCCCGGCCGGTCCCGTCGGGCCTGGAGCGGACGTCGAGGATCCGGATCTCGGGCCGGCCCAAGTTCTTGGCGAGCCAGTCGACACTGGCCAGGAGCTCTGGTCGGAGGTAGGCGCTCACGCTCGTATGATACGGACCCGTGGTGACCCCATTCCTCCCGGAGGGCGAGAAGCTGGCGGCCGTCCGTGAGGCGCTGCCGGCCACGGCCGCTGGGATCTACCTCAACGCCGGAACGGTGGGGCCGCTGCCGACCGAGGTCCACGAGGCGATGGCCGAGGTGGCCGCCCGCCAGCTGCGCGTCGGGCGGGCCACCGAGGAAGACCACCTCGAGCTTCTCCAGCGGATGGACGAAGCGCGCGCCGCAGTCGCGGCGGTCGCCGTCGCCGAACCGGGCTCGATCGCCCTCACCCACTCGGCGACGGGTGCGCTGAACATCGCCGGCTGGGCCGTCGCCTGGCGGGCCGGCGACCGGATCGTGACGACTCGATCCGAGCACATCGCCCTGCTCGGACCCATGTCCACGGTGCGCGACCGGTTCGACGTCGAGCTTGTCCTCGCCGACGTCGGCGACGACGACGCGGCGACCCTGGCCGCGCTCGACCGGGCGATCGGGTCGGGGACGAGGCTGGTCGCCGTAAGCCACGTCACCTGGACGACCGGCACCCGACTGCCGATCGCCCGGATCGTCGAGCTGGCCCATGACCGCGGGGCGCTGGTCGTGGTCGACGGTGCCCAGGCCATCGGGGCCATCCCGGTCGACGTTGGTGCCTTGGGGGTCGACTTCTACGCGATCCCGGCCCACAAGTGGCTGCTCGGGCCCGAAGGGATGGGCGCCCTTTACGTCTCCTCGGCCGTCCTCGAGCGCGCCCAGCGCGCATTCGCCGGCGACTACTCGTTCGCCGGTCACGACCTCGCCGGCTCGACCACGTTCCACCCGGATGCCCGTCGGTTCGAGGTGGCCGGGTACCAGCCGGCCTCGGTCGTGGGCATGGCCCGCAGCGTGGCCTGGCTGTCGATGTATGTCGGTCTCGACTGGGTCCATCGCCGCGGCACGGCGTTGGCGGCGGCGGCGGCGGCGCGACTGGCGGCGATCCCCGGCGTCGACGTCCTCACGCCCCCGAACCGGATGGCCACGCTGGTGACGTTCCGGATCGATGGCTGGGGCATGGACGCGGCGTTCGAGGAGATCTCACGGCGCAGCTTCGCGATCTTCCGCACTGTGCCCCCCATCGAAGCGCTCCGGATCAGCGTCGGCTTCTATACCAGCGAGGAGGAGCTGGAGCGCTTCGCCGAGACCGTGGAGCTCGTCGCCGGCCACACTCCCGAGACCATCCCGGCGCGGCGGACGCTGACCATCCTCGGGGAGGGAGCGTGACCGCCGACGATCGGGGCGGCGACGAGATCCGTCGACGAGGCTGGCTCGAGATCCGCTGGCGCCAGTTCCGAAACGCCCCACGACCGATCGTCCGGGCCGTGCTCAGTCCCCTTGTCGTGGCGACCGTCCTGGGGTTGGGCTACCTCGCCTACGACCTCGCCCTGTCTCGCGGGGTCGCCCTGCCGGGTGGCGACCTGCGTCTGCTCGCGATCGTCGTCTACGTGGTCGGCGTCCTCGGGTCGGGCACGGTGGTGACCTACCTGATCGTGCCCCAGCCGAGCGGGTCGGGCACGCGCCGCACCCGGACCGCCTGGAGTGCGGCGCTGGGCTTCTTCGCCTCGGTCCCGATCGCCTACCTAGTGCTGGTCGTCGTGAGCCAGATCATCCGCCCCCTGCTCGCCTGACCGCCCATCGGCGGGACGTTCGTTCCGCACCGTGGTCCGGACGCACCGCGTCCACGCTCGGGGCCCACGCTCGAATAGTCCTTCCGTACCATTCCGCCCCATCGTCGTGCGACTATCATCTGCCCCGGGGACCCGTCATCAGCGGCGAACCCCGGTCGAGTCCTCCGAGGTTGCGCGTGTCCTCTGAAGAACACCATGTCGCTGTGCCGAAGCTGTATGGAGCGCCCGCCTATGCTCGGCCACCGCGACCGGTCGAGGTCATCGAGCGGCCCATCGACCCGGACGATCTCCCCCTCGAGTTCCTCCGTACTCCCGACGAGGTCGAGCTCGCCGCGCGGATGACCGGCAGCCCCTTCGCACCAGTCCTCACGCCGATCCTCGCGGCGACCAAGTCGCACGGATCCCATGGCGGGCTCCAGGGTCGGCCGTTCCACCTTCGCTCGCTGACTCGGCGGGTCCTGCCCAACTCCTGAGGTCGTCAAGGACCTCCGCGCGGTGGGCTGACCGATCGTCGCTCACGGGGCGAGGTGTAGCATCCGACCGGCGGGGGAGTAGCTCAGCGGTGAGAGCAGCCGTCTTATACACGGCCGGTCCCTGGTTCGAATCCAGGCTCCCCTACCACCCCGGAAGACGCGGTCCGGCCGGCTGAGCAGGGCCCGTCGTCGCGTGGTACGAATCGCCCGATGAGCACGAGCCGCGCCGGCCGTCCCCGCTGGCACTACGCGTTCGTTGTCGCGGCGGTCGGCTTCGCCGTGATCCTGGTCACGGCCGGCGTGCGCGCCGCGCCGGGAGCGCTGATCAAGCCGTTCGAGGCGGAGTACGGCTGGAACCGCGGCAGCATCTCGCTGGCGGTCGCCATCAGCATCCTGGCCTACGGCTTCGGTGCGCCACTGGCCGGTGGCCTGATCGATCGGTTCGGTCCGCGCCGGATCGCCATCGCCGGCTGCGCCCTGATCGCCGCCGGCCTGCTGCCGATGCTGTGGATGACCGAGGAGTGGCAGCTGTTCCTGTTCTGGGGCCTGATCGTCGGCGTCGGCACTGGCGCCATCGGCGGGGTCCTCGGTGCGACGATCGCCACCCGCTGGTTCCGGTCTCATCGGGGGATGGTCGTCGGACTGTTCTCTGCCGCGTCGTCGATGGGCCAGCTCATCTTCCTGCCGTCGCTCGTCGGGCTGATCAGCGCGGCTGGCTGGCGCCTGGCGATCGGAGCCATGGCGGTCGCGGTCCTGGTCGCAGCCGTCCCGACGCTCATCCTGCTGCGCGATCGGCCCGCCGACGTCGGCCTGCAGCCGTACGGCGACGATGGCTCCGCCGCGGCCGCCGAGACGGAGCGGGCGGAGGCGGCCCACGGCTCGACCCTGCGCGAGGCCGCCCGGACACGTGACTTCTGGCTGCTCGCAGCGAGCTTCTTCGTGTGCGGCTTCACCTCGAACGGGCTGATCGGGACCCATCTGATCCCGCACGCGGTCGAGCACGGCTTCACCGAGGTGACCGCCGCGAGCGCGGTCGGGCTGATGGGGATGATGAACGTGGTCGGCACCCTGGCCAGCGGCTGGCTCACCGATCGCTATGACAATCGCAAGCTGCTGGCCGCCTATTACGGCTTCCGGGCCCTGTCGATCGCATTCCTGCCGGTCATCCTGGCGGTCCCCTGGTTGTTCGTGTTCGCGATCGTGTACGGTCTCGACTGGATCGCCACCGTGCCACCCACGGTCAACCTGACCGCGCGACTCTACGGCCGGGCCAACATGGGCACGATCTACGGCTGGATCTTCTGCTCGCACATGATCGGGGCGGCCCTGGCGGCCTACCTCGCGGGCGCCGTCCACGACATCCTTGGCGACTACACCTCGATGTTCCTGGCGGCGAGCCTGCTGGGCTTCGTGGCCGCCGGGTTGGCTTTGCGGATCTCCCTGCCCGGCCGGCCGGATCGGACGCCCTCATCGACCCCGGCGCCGACCACCGTCGGGGCCTGACCACCGGCGCCGGCCGAACGCGTCGGAACTGAACCGCGCCGACCCGGAATTGGACGGGACCTACCAGGGCAAGACCTGGCGCAGGGCGAAGATCACGTTGGCCGGCCGCTCGGCCAGGCGACGCATATACCACGGGTACCAGTGCTCGCCATAGGCGATCAGGCAGCGCGTGTCGAATCCACGGGCCGCCAGCTTGCGCTGCTGGTCGGCGCGGATCCCGTAGAGCATCTCGACCTCGATCCGGCCCGGCTCGAGGCCGATCGCCTCGCCGAACCGGGCGATCTGCTCGATCAGCTCGACGTCGTGCGTGCCGGCCATGAACCGGGCCGTCCCGGCGCGAACGGCCGGGGCGAAGGTGATGGCGATCGCCAGGAACGCCGCGTCGACCTCCGGCCCGGCCCGATAGGCGATCGTCGGCGGCTCGTCATAGGCGCCCTTCACCAGGCGGATCGCCGGCTGGATCGGGAGCAGCCGCTGGACATCGGCCGGGGTCCGGTGGAGATAGGCCTGGAGGCATAGCCCGACGTTCTCGTGGGCCGCCCGGGCGCGCTCGTAGAAGGCGATCGTGCCCTCGACGTAGGCGCTGCCCTCCATGTCGATCCAGGCCCAGGTCCCGACTTCGGCCGCCCGTCGGGCGATCGCACCGAAGTGGCCGAAGGCGGCCTCGACGTCCAGGTCGTAGCCGAGCTGGGTTAGCTTGATCGAGATCTCGGCATCGAGACCGCGTGCGGCGATCTCGTCGAGGACCGTTCGGTAGTGGTCGGCGACAGACTGCGCCTCGGCCAGGTCGCTGACGTTCTCGCCGAGCTTGGTGAAGGCCGCCTTGACCCCGATCGAACGGGTGACCTCGGCGGCGGCGATGGCCGCCGCCAGGTCCTCGCCGGGCATGAAGCTGCGGACCGCTCGGCGGACGAACGGCAGGCGCGGGACGCGCTCCTTGAGCCACGGATTGCGCGCCATCCAGAGCAGGATCGTCCGCACGTCACTACCTCACGGGTCCGCCAACGACCGAAGAGTAGCGCCGTCGGCGACCAGCCGGCGCAAGCGGGAGGGATCTCCCCGAGCCCTCGGTCGCGTCGCCGGACCGGGTGAGGGGCGGTCTGGTCAGACGGCGGAGCGGACGATCTCGACGATCTGGGCGCGTCGCTCCGGAGTGAAGCCGCGCTGTATCGGCAGCGAGTTGAGGTAGGCCGGGATCTGGTCGCGAGTGACCACCGCGCAGGAGGACGACCGGGTGATCGACGCCGGATCCGGCGCAACTACCGCGGCGTGGACGCGAACGACGAAGCCGCGGTCCTCGTTGGTCAGCCAGTGCCGCACGCGGTCGGCCGATCGGACCGTTCGCTCGAGCGGATTCTCGAGCGGGATCCAGCGGTCCTTGCCGACCCGGAGCTCCCAGCGCCCGCCCTGCGTCCGGGTGAAGGCGGCCGGAGGCATCGGCTCGAACACCGCGATCCCGTGGGGCCCGACGATGATCTCCGACACGACCCGCCCGTCGGGCAGCCGGACACTCGTGGCCGCGGTGTACGCGTCGTCCAGCACGCGGGCGAGGCCGACGACCGGGTGCTGCCTGGATCGCATCAGCGAGGCCCGCTCGGCCACCCCGACCAGCCAAGCGATCCCGGCGATCGCGGCCGTCGCCGGGGCGGCGATGAGCAGCGTCCAGCCGATGGCACTGACGATCACCCGGACACCGCTCGCTCGCGGCTCCGGGATGAACTGCTGGCTGAACGGCGTAGCCAAGGCTAGGTAGGCCATGGCGACCCCGAGGCCGACCAGGAGCAGACCGATCGCTCCGCCGGTCACGATGGACAGGCGCGAGCCGGACCGTGTCATCCGGGGTTGGAACACCTGCATGGCCATAGCGTCGGGCGAGCGGACAGCAAGTGCCATCACCAATCCGACCTAGCCTGGTCGCGCCGTCGGGACCAGTCGGCCCACCGCAGCACACCGCACCGCCCACGTCGGTGTATCCCCGCAACGGACCGCGGGGGGAGGGTCCGCCGTCAGCGGTCCCGGCGCAGCACCAGGATGTGCTGGTGAGCGATGTTCGGCACGAAGGCGTTGGGATAGCCGTACGGTCGCAGGCGGGTCCCCGCCTGGTACCAGATCAGGTCTCCCTTGGTGGTCAGCCCGACCCGTTCCGCCCGCCCCGCCAGGTCCGAGCCGGTGAACAGGTAGCGCCCATCCTGGTAGGCGTCGCGGACGATGATCGTGACATAGCGTCCCGGTCGAAGGGCCCGGCGGCACTCGCCGAGGACGGCCTCCATCCGGTCCAGGAACGTCGGGTAGTCGGCGCTGTTGGCTAGGTCGGCTGGATGGTCGCCGACCATCGCGTAGTCGGTCCGTCGATTGGCGTGGGTCTCGGCCAGCTTGCCGCCTGCCATCGTCAGAGGCAGCTGCACGTTGTACGGCGGATCCATCGCGACCAGGTCGACCGAGGCATCGGCAATCGTCGGCAGGACCGCCAGTGCGTCGCCCTGGCGCATCTCGAGCCCTGCCGGGTCAAAGGTCCGCACGCCACCCGGATCACTCCGGCCGAGGTCGGCCAGGACCGGACCGCGACCGGCGCGTTCGGCAGACAGCTCCGCGATCACGGTCCGGTAGACGTCGACCCAGCGCGGGTCGAGCTCGACGCCGAGCGCGCGTCTCGGTCCCTGGGCGACGGCCGCGCCGAGGAGCGTCCCGCCCACACCGGCGAACGGGTCCAGGACGAGCTCGCCGGACTTGGTGAAGAACTCGATCAGCCGGCACATCAGTCGCGGCGGCTTGTTCGCCCCGTGCGCCTTGCGCAACGCATGGCCGAGCTCGGACGGATATGCCGTCGACCAGACCGACTTGGTGAAGTACAGCCACTCCTCGCCGGACAGCTCGTTGAGGGCATTGGCCGGATGCGGGCTGCCCCGACCCGCGCCGGGAGCAGGCAGCTCGACCGGTGCCCGATCGATCGGATCGGGGGCGGAGGCGCGATCGGCCATGCCCAGCAGCCTAGCGGTTTGGCCCGGTCAGCGAGTCGGTCGCGGTGCTCCGGCAACGGGCGGACCCCCGGGGAGGGGCCCGGGGGTCCGAGACGGGAACGGTCCTTTCAGGGTCGCCGACGACCCGCGCGGCAGGGACGATCAGGCGGTCGCCATCGACTGACCGCGCGCCAGCCAGCCAACCGCGAGGCTGATCACCGCCAGGCCGAGATGGAGGCCATGGTCGGCGTTCGAGACCGGGTAGCCCGCACCGAGGATCCCGAACAACGTCGGGCTCACGAGCAGCAACACGAAGATGACCAGGTAGAGCAGGCCGATCCCGATCACGCCCATCGCCTGCTGCTCGCCGCGCAGCCCGAACGCGACGCCGAGGGCGAGCAATCCGGTGGCCAGGTGGACGACGTCGTGGACCGGCCCGGTCACGAAGATCGCGTTCGTGTCGCCGACGAGCGGGTTCGAGATGAACCCGAGCAGGCCGACGGCCACGAGGACAATTCCGATGAGGCCCGCATACGGCCTGGCGTAATTCATTCGTTGCCTCCGGTGCTTGTCGGCGGCCTCGTGGCGCCTCCTGACACCAGTACGCAGGCTTCGGCGCCACGGATGGTTTCGGCCGCGAGCCGGCCCCCTAGAATGGCTCGATGGGCGCCAGGTTCACGAGCGCGCGGTTCGTCGGCAGGGAGCGCGAGCTTGCCCGCCTCGCCGACTCGCTCGAGGCTGCCGTCGACGGCCGTTCGTCGACGCTGTTGATCTCGGGCAGTGGTGGGCTCGGCGCCAGCCGTCTCCTCGACGAGGCCGAACGACGGATCGCGCTGCTGCCCGAGCCGATTGTCGTCGTCCGCTGCCGTGCTCGCCCGGGTCGGGTCGGCGACCCTTACGCGCCGGTGGCCGCCGGGCTCGAGCGCCTCATCGCAGGTCTCCCGGACCGCGAGCTGGCCCGCGTCGCGGGGACCGGTGTCGAAGAGCTCGGCCGTCTCCTGCCCGGCATCGTCGAGCGGCTCGGCCGCCTGGGCATGCTGCCCGATCGACCGGCCGTAACGGAGCCGGAGCGACGCCAGACCCGGATGCTCGAATCGATCCTGGGGATGCTCAATCGGATCGGCGACCAGACACCGATCGTGATCGCGATCGAGGATCTCCAGTCGGCGGACGCGGGCACCCGGGCGCTGGCTACCTTCCTGGCTCGGGTCTCGCGGCCCGGTCGGCTGTGCGTCCTGGCCACTTATCAACCCGACGAGCTGACCCGCAGCCACCCGCTTCGGGCGGCGCTGGCCGAGATGGCCGAAAGCAACGATCCGCCGGCCGAGCTGCCCCTCCGGCCGTTCGATCGGGACGAGCTGGCCGAGCTCATCGAGGCCATCGAAGGGGAGCAGACGTCGGCTTCGCTCCTCCTCTTGGTCGCGGAGCGGTCACGCGGCAACGCGCTGGTCGCCGAAGAGCTACTGGCGGCCCGCCGGGAGCTCGCCGGCACGTCGCTGACCGGCTCTCTCGACGAGCTCGTGATGGCCCGCCTGGCCCAGCGCACGCCGGAGTGCCGGCGCATCCTGCGGCTCCTTGCTCCGGCCGGTGAGCCGCTCCGGATCGACGAGCTGGCGGCGGCATCGGCCGCATTCGAGCGAACCGCGGAACGACCAGCCCCGCGGTCGAGCGGCGTCCCGCGCCGCGGGGGCGGCATCCTCGAACCCGACCTGGCCGTCGGCCTGGTCGAGGCCATCGAGCACGGCTTCGTCGCCATCGGCCCCGGCTCGGGCCGGGCTGGCGGCACTCCGGAAGCCGTACTCGGCTCGGACGACGGCGCCGGGATCACACCGAGCGACGCCGCGATGCTCCCGGCCGAGGCCACGATCGAGTTCCGCCACGAATTGATCGCGCGAGCCGTGGAGGCCGACCTCCTGCCTCCCCAGCGGCGGCGCCATCACGCGGCGCTCGCCGCCGGCCTGGACGCGCGCCCGGGCTCCCGGGCCCGCCACCACATGGCCGCCCACGAGCCCGGTCCGGCACGGGCGGCGGCGATCGACGCGGCGGCGCTGGCCGAGGTGATGGATGCGCCCGGCGACGCGCTGGCCCACCTCGAGCTGGCTCTCGAGCTCGACGACCGGACCATCCCGCCCGGCGGCCCGGGCGATCCCACGGCACCGGCCGGACTCCTGGCGCGGGCGGCGGACGACGCCTTCGCCGACGGGCGGCCGATCCGCGCCGGCGCGTTCGCCGAATCGGCCATCGCCCGTCTAGACGAGCGTGCCGATCGGGTGGCCCTGGCCCTGCTCCACGAGCGTCTCGGGCGGTATCGTCGGGCGGCCGGCGACCCCGAGGGCTCGGACGTCGCGCATCGGCGGGCCTTGCAGCTGGTCCCGGCCGAGCCGACTCGCGAGCGGGCGCTCATCCTGGCCTCGCTCGCCCAGGTCCGGATGCTCGAAGGGATGTTCAGGGAGTCCGAGCAGCTGTCCCGGGAAGCCATCGACGTGGCGCGGGCGGTCGGCCCGGCGGCGCGAGGCGAGGAAGGCCACGCCATCTGCACCCTGGGCATCTCGCGGGCGTGGGGCGAGGACCCCGAAGCGGGCGTCGCCCTCCTTCGTCAGGCTCGCCATATCGCGCAGGAGCTCGGTCGGCTCGATGACATCTTCCGGGCCACCGCGAACCTGACCACGGCGCTGGACCTGCTCGGCCGGCGCCGGGAGGCCGTCGACGTGGCGATGGCCGGCATCGAGGAGGCCCGATCGGCCGGCCAGGAGGCGACCTACGGCAACTTCCTGCGCGGCAACGGCGCCGACTCGTTGTTCCTGCTTGGCCGCTGGGACGAGTCGCGGCGCCTGGGCGAGACCGCGCTCGAGTGGAGTCCCGTCGGGGTCACCTATGTCAACGCTGTGACCAACCTCGTCATCGTCGAGGTCGAGTCCCGCGCCGGGGAGAGCGCGGGCCGGCTCCTCGGCCGCCTGCTGCTCGAGCTCGAGACCGTGCCCGACGCCCAGAACTCTGTGCCGGCCTTTCGCGCGGCTGCGTCCTTCGCCCTGTGGCGCGGCGACATCGACGACGCCCGGCGCGCCGTCGAGCTCGGCTGGGCGCCGATCCGCGACACCGAGGACTGGGTGCTCATCGCCAAGATGGCCGCCTCGGTCGTCGAGACCGACGCGGCGGTGATCGCCGACGCTCGCGATCGGCGCGACCTGCCGGCACTCGCGGCGGCGCGCGAGCGATCCCGCGAGGTTCTGGCAGCAGGCGAAGCGGCGGTCGCCGGCTCCGGTGTGCCGCGGACGATCGGGTCGCGTCGGGAGGCGGACGCCCATCTCGCGATGGCCCGGGCGTTCCAGGCGCGCTTCGATGGGCGAGACGACGCGACGGCCTGGGATGCCCTGGCCCGGACCTGGGAAACGCTCGAGATGCCCTACCAGGTCGCTCGCGCCCGCTGGCGCCAGGCCGAAGCCGCGCTCGGGGCGGGCGATGGGCGGTCCGGTCGTCATGCCGCACGTCGGCCGCTCCTGGAAGGGGTCCGGCTGGCCCGCGAGCTCGGTGCGCGACCGCTCCTGCGCGAGCTCCAGGAGCTGGCCGGGCGTGCCCGGATCCCAGTCCCGGCCGAGGCCGAGCCGGGGATTGCCGGACCGGGCGAGGACGTCGCCAGCCCGGTTCCCGTGGCCGTCGGCGGACTCGCCGATGGGTCGCCCGAACACTCCGACGGGTCGCGCTTTGCCCGCGAGTTCGTCGGCCCGGCCCGCCCGAAGTCGGCGGTGTTCGGGCTCAGCCCGCGCGAGCGCGAGGTCCTGCTGCTGCTCTCCGAGGGCCGGACGAACCGCGAGATCGGGGAGCACCTGTTCATCAGCCAGAAGACCGTCGGCGTCCACGTCGGCAATATCCTGGCCAAACTCAGCGTCTCCGGCCGGGTCGAGGCCGCCGCCGTGGCCATCCGGCTGGGCCTGACCGAGCGCCACTAGCCGTCGCTCGCCGATCCACCCGCGATCCATCGGCGCAGGGGTCGCCTTGACGCGTCTCCGCCGTGGAACGTACCATCGCGCCACAACTGAAGAGCGCTTATCAAGAGTGGCGGAGGGACCGGCCCGATGAAGCCACGACAACCTACCGGCGTCGAGTCGGCAAGGTGCCAAGTCCGGGCAGGTCCGCCTGCGAGATAAGGGAGCTCCCCGAGACCCTTCCTCAGCAGGAAGGGTCTTCCCGTTCCCGGTCCCGAACCCCGACCGCGACGCCGACATCGAGGACCGACGAGGACGATGACCACCGAGCTGCTCACTGGGACGACCGCGACCGAGCGCGATCCCGGCGCGACCCTGCCCGTCGAACGGATCGTCGGCCTGCGCTGTCGCAACTGTTCGCGGCCCGAGGCACTCGGGCCGAACTACGTCTGCGCCGCGTGTTTCGGGCCGCTCGAGGTGGCCTACGACCTCGATCTCGTCAGCCGGCTCATCGACCGGGCGACGATCGCCGCCCGACCGGCCGGCATCTGGCGCTACCTCGAGCTGTTGCCGGTCGCGGCTCAACCGAGGCGCGGTCTCCAGGTCGGCTCGACCCCGCTCATCGCGGCGGATCGGCTCGGACCGACCCTGGGCATCGACCGGCTCTGGATCAAGGACGACACGCGCAATCCCACCCTGTCGTTCAAGGATCGCGCCGTCGCGATCGCCGCGACCAGGGCCGTCGAGTTCGGGCTGGATGCCCTGGCCTGCGCCTCGACCGGCAACTTGGCCGGTGCGACCGCTGCTGCTGCTGCCGCCATCGGGCTGCCCGCCTACGTGTTCGTCCCGGCCGATCTCGAGCCGGCCAAGATCGACCACGCGCTGGCCTACGGCGCAACCGTCGTGCCGGTGGCGGGCACGTATGACGACGTGAATCGCCTCTCGCTCGAGGTCGCCGACGAGCTCGGCTGGGGCTTCGTCAACGTGAACCTGCGCCCGTACTACGCTGAGGGCAGTAAGACCCTGGCCTTCGAGATCGCCGAGGGGCTCGGCTGGCGGCTGCCGGACGTGATCGTCGCCCCGATCGCGTCCGGGGCGATGTACACCAAGCTGGCCAAGGGCTTCGACGAGCTGGCTGCGGTCGGGCTGATCGAGCGCACGCCGGTCCGCTTCGTCGGCGGCCAGGCCGCCGGATGTGCGCCGGTGGCCACGGCCTTCGCGGCCGGGACGGACGTCATCGAGCCGATCCGCGTACCCGACACGATCGTCCGCTCGCTGGCGATCGGCAACCCCGCCGACGGCCGCTATGCGGTCGAGCTCGCCCGCGCGTCGGGCGGGTCGATCGAGGCGATCCCGGACGAGGTGACCGCGGAGCTGATCCGCCGCGTCGCGACGCTCGAGGGGATCTATCCCGAGACGGCTGGCGGGGTCACCCTCGCCGCGGCCGAGGCCGCCCGACGGAGCGGAGTCATCCGGGCCGGCGACGAGGTGGTCGCGCTGCTGACCGGCAACGGACTCAAGACCCCCGACGCGATCCGCTTCGGGGCCGAGTCGGGCGACGCCGGCCGGCCGACATCGGGGGGTCGCGGCCAGCCCGGGATCGCCCCCACGATCGCGCCTCGGTTCTCCGCGTTCGAAGCGTGGCTCGAGGGATGAGCGTCGTTCGGATCCCGCCCGTACTTCGCACGGCCACGGGCGGCCAGAAGCAGGTCGAGGTCGCCGGGAAGACCGTACGCGAGGTGGTCGGCGCCCTGGTCGCGGCCTATCCGGGTCTCGCGGCGCAGCTTCTCGGCACGGATGGCGACCTGAACCGCTTCGTGAACGTCTTTCTGAACGACACCGACGTCCGCCATCTCCAGTCGCTCGACACGCCGGTCGCGGAGCAGGACACGGTCCTTCTCCTCCCGGCGATGGCCGGCGGCTCGGGGGAGCGGAGCTCGGCCGCCGCCAGTGACGCATGTCGCCACGGCACGCACGGCGGGCCCTGCTCGTGTCCGGAGCGAGTCGCCCCGCGCTGACGCCGATCCGGCTCGCGCGACGAGGGCGCCTCGCAGAGATCGCAGGCCCCCGCTCTGACCCACGCCACTTGCCTCCAGGAGATGCCATGTCAATCGCCGTTCGTCTCACCGATCCGCGCGGCCAGCGCTTCGGCGCCGGGACTTCCGCGCTCGTCCTCGTCGCTGCGATCGTGCTCGACCTTCCGATCGTGGTCGCGCTCGTCGGTCTGGCCCTCGCAGTCAGCGCCGCGTTCGGTACCCGGTGGTTCGCCTTCGGCCGGCCCTGGCCGACCGTCCGCCGCCTGCTCAAGCTGGGGCCGCCGACCGGGCAAGAACCGGAGGTCGGCCCGCGCTTCGCCCAGGCTCTCGGCGCGCTCGTGCTCGCTGTCGGGGTCATCACCCTGGTGGTCGGCATCCGGCCCTTGGGCTGGCTTCCGGTACTCGTCGTCGTCGGTCTCCAGGCGACCCTTGCCCTGACCGGGTTCTGCCTCGGCTGCCGCCTCTACGGCCTGCACTGGTGGCTCCCC
This sequence comes from Chloroflexota bacterium, assembly GCA_039931975.1. Lineage (GTDB taxonomy): Bacteria > Chloroflexota > Limnocylindria > Limnocylindrales > CSP1-4 > Chersky-267. Next base: position 18,934 of record JBDTQW010000044.1, read on the forward strand.
AAGCAGTTCGACCGGTTCGTGCTCCGCCGTGCCGGGAGTCTGGACTGACCCGGATCGGGTGCTGATCGCAACCGAGCGGCTTCTCGGCCGCCGCCGACGGCGGAGGGCAAAGTCGGTCATCCTGAGCCGGTGAGCAGGGCAGTCGCTGGCGAGCAGTCACCCACAGGCGAGCCGTCGTCGAGCGGCGAGCCGCACCCCGGCGATGAGGAATGGGGCGGCGAGCTCGGCATGCCCGCCGGAGGACCGCTCAAGATCCTCGTCGCCGATGACGAGCCGGCGATGGTCGGCGTCATCGGGGCGATCCTCGGCGGTGCCGGTCATCGGATCATCGCCGCCTACGACGGGCGCGAGGCGATCCGCCGCTTCGAGGAGGAGCACCCGGATCTCGTCCTGCTCGACCTGGCGATGCCTGGCGTCGACGGTGCCGACGTGTGTCGCCGGATCCGGGCGGCGGGCGACACGCCGATCATCGTGGTCTCCGGCGAGAGCGATCTTGGAGTGACCGTCGAGCTGCTCGATGCCGGCGCCGACGACTACGTGCGCAAGCCGTTCCGCGCCGCCGAGCTGCTGGCCAGGACGCGGACCGTCGTCCGGCGACGGCGGCGGGCGCCCGCCCGCAACGGCTTGCTGGTCGATCGAAGCCGCCACGAGGTCACCTGGCGCGGCCATCCCATCCCGCTGACCGGCATCGAATTCCGACTGGTCTCGCGGCTGGTCGATCGGCTCGGCGAGGTCGTCGATCGGCGCGACCTGCTGGCGTACGCCTGGCCGGGAGTCGACGGCCCGGACCCGCTCTGGCTCAAGCCGCACATGGCCCGCCTGCGCAGGAAGCTGATCGCCGTCGGGGCGCCGGTCCCGGTCCCGATCCGGGCGATCGGCTATCGCCTCGACGATGCCGTCGGTGACGAAACGGTCGCGACGACCGAAACCGAGCCGACGCCGGGGCACGCGCAGCCGTAACCGAGGCGTCGCCGAGGCGACACTCGCTCACCGTCGAAACTCCCCGCCGTTCGGCCTACGCTCGACCGGCAGGGATCGCCCTCGCCCCAGCCTGACGATCGTCGGTCGCGAGGACGCCCAGGGAGCGAGGATCGCGCGATGCGACGAAGGATCAGGTACGGGCTTGGCGCCACGTGGGCAGGCCTCACGATGCTCGTGCTCCTGCCCGGGTCCGTGGCGGCGGCCGACGGGAGCACGATCGACTCGGGCGATACCGCCTGGATGCTCGCCTCGACGGCCCTCGTCATGATCATGCTGCCGGGCCTCGCCCTGTTCTATGGCGGACTCGTCCGGCGCAAGAACGTCCTCTCGACGATCATGCACAGCTTCTTCGGGCTGGCCCTGGTCAGCGTGGTCTGGGTCATCGTCGGATTCAGCTTGGCCTTCGGTCCTGACGTCAACGGCTGGGGCCTGATCGGCGGGCTGGACTACGTCGGGTTCAACAACGTCGGGCTCGAGCCGAGCACCGTCTACGGTCTGACGATCCCGTTCCTGCTCTTCGCGGCGTTCCAGCTGATGTTCGCGGCGATCACGCCGGCACTCATCACGGGCGCCTTCGCCGAGCGCA
>JBDTQW010000045.1:0-20461 GCA_039931975.1 Chloroflexota bacterium
CCCGACGCGTTCGTCGGTCGGCTGTTCGAGGCGAGCGTTGGCATGTTCGACATCATGTCGGTATACCTCGGCGATCGGCTCGGCCTGTACCGAGCGCTCCAGGACGCCGGTGGCGCGACCGCCGGGGACCTGGCGACGCTGGCCAGGATCGACGAGCGCTACGCCCGCGAGTGGCTCGAGCAACAGGCGGCAACCGCGATCCTCGATGTCGACGACGTGTCCGTACCGGCCGATCGTCGCCGCTACTCGCTCCCTGGTGCTCATGCCGAGGCGCTGCTGGACCCCGAGAGCCCCTACTCGATCGCACCCCTCGCCCGCGCCGCCGTGGCCTGCGCCAAGACCATTCCGCCAGTCCTCGACGCCTTCCGGTCTGGTGGCGGTGTCGACTGGTCCGCCTACGGGGCCGACATGATCGAATCCCAGGGCGACTTCAACCGGCCGTGGCTCGTCGGTTCGTTTGGGAAGGAGATCCTGCCGGCGATTCGTCCGATCCACGATCGGCTCATCGCGGATCCGCCCGCTCGGGTCGCCGATGTGGCTTGCGGTGTCGGCTGGGCGGCCATCTCGATCGCCCGCGCGTATCCAAACGTAATGGTCGACGGCTTCGACCTTGACGAGGCCTCCATCGATCTCGCCCGGGCGAATGCCGCCGGGGCCGGCGTAGCCGATCGGGTCACCTTCGCCGTGCGCGATGCCGCCGACCCTGCCGCGGCCGGGATGTACGACCTGGCAGTCGTCATCGAGGCGATCCACGACCTTTCGCGACCAGTCCACGTCCTCGCCGCGATCAAGCAGATGCTTCGCCCCGACGGCTCGGCCCTCATCGCCGACGAGAGGACCGAGGACCAGTTCACCGCGCCGGCGAGCGAGACGGAGCGGCTGTACTACGGGTTCAGCATCTTCACCTGTCTGCCCGCGGCGATGACGGAGCGACCGACGGCAGCGACCGGCACGGTCATGCGCGCCGACACCCTGCGCGCCTACGCGACCGATGCCGGGTTTGCCGGTTTCGAGCGGCTCGACGAACCCTCCCTCGACATGCTCCGGTTCTATCGGTTGACGCCGTAGTCGCGCTCGCGGGTTTCGAACTCGCGGGAGGCAGTGGACTGGGAGCGGCTCTACGATCCAGCTCCCGAATGGGTATTGACATTGGAGCGGCTCCAAGGTCCATGGTGGTGGCATGACGACACCGCCCGAGACGGGCTTCCTTGTCATCGCGGACCTCACCGGCTATACGGCATACCTGTCCCGGAGTGAGCTCGAGCATGCCCCGGCGATCGCCGGCGACCTGCTCGAGACGATCGTCGGACGCCTCGACCCGCCATTTCGGTTGGCGAAGTTCGAGGGCGATGCGGCGTTCCTGTATGTCGAGGATGGCCGCGCCGATGGGTCGCTTCTGCTCGACGCGGTCGAGGCGTCGTATCTCGCCTTCCGACGTCGTCTCCGGAGCATCGATCAGGCGACGAGCTGCGACTGCAATTCCTGCCGGTTGGCTCCTCAGCTCGATCTCAAACTGTTCGTACATCACGGCTCGTACGTCCGGGGTCGGATCGCGGGTCGGGACGAACTCGCCGGGTCCGATGTCATCCTCGTTCATCGACTCTTGAAGGGCGCCGGGGCAACTGCGGCGCGCGCCAACGGCTTCGCCTTATTCACGGCCGATGCCGTGGCCACACTCGGCGTCGACCCAGCCAGTCTCGGCCTGGCCACCTCGGGCGAGGCGATCGAACATCTCGGCCTGATCTCGACGTTCACGCTCGACCTCGAGTCCCGCTGGCAGGCCGAAAGTCGTCGCCGCCGGCTCGACGATGAGGGCGATGTCATCGTCGACGTCGACACCACTGTTGCGGCCGAGCCGTCGGTCGTCTGGGCTCACCTCACCTCGCCATCCCTGCGGACGCTCTGGGAAGGCCCGCTCGTCATCGAGGAGAGCTCGCCGGGGGGTCGGCGTGGCGTCGGGACGACCGCCCAATGCGTCACGGGCCGGCTGGCGACGCTCGAGGAGATCGTCGATTGGCAGCCCTACGACCACGTCGGCTGGCGTCTCGCGGTTCCAGGGGTCGGGCCGGTGGTGGTGACCGCCGACCTCGAAGCCGCTGAAGGCGGCACGAGATTGCGAGTGCGCTGGGCGTCGCAGGCCGAGGGCGTCTCGGCCGTCGACGAGATCAGCCGGATCCAGGTCGAGCGCGCTGCCGCCTACACGCGTCTCGGCAAGCTCGTCGGCGGCTCGATGCCGGTCATCCAGTAGAGGGAGGTACCGCAAATGATCAGGTTCGAGAGCGAGCAGACGATCGATCGATCGGCGGAGGATGTCTGGGCGTACGCCGCCGACGTGACCGAACACCCGAAGTGGATGGCGGTCGAGGATGCGGCCATCGTCCGGGGCACGTCGGGCGAACTCGGCGCCGTCTTCCGCGAGACGATTCGGATGGGACCCCGACGCTACGTCGCCGAGCTCGTGGTCAGCGAATCGACCCCGGGCAGGTCCATCGCCTGGCGGGTCGCCGGCGGGGTGCCGCTGGCGGGCGAGGCGCGCCTCGATCTCGAGGCGCTTGGGCCCCGGCGCACCCGCGCCCGTTGGTCGGGTGGATTCCGGCTGACCGGCCTGTGGAGAGTGCTGGAACCGGTCATGGCGGGCGAAGTCCGGTCGAGCGAGGCCGCCGAGCTGGTCCGCCTCAAAGGCATCCTGGAAGCGCCAGCCACCATGCCGCCGATGGCGTAATCGACCATGGACACCCTTGCCGCCTTCCCGATCCATGCGACGGCGGCAGCCGCCGATCTTGCCCGGGCGCGCGCCTGGTACGAGCAGAAGCTCGGGCTGACGCCTGACCGAGAGGATCCGGGCGGCGTCTGGTATCGGTTCGCGGGCGAGACGTGGCTCTACCTCTATGGCACCTCATCCGCCGGGACAGCCAGGAACACGGTGGCCGGCTGGACCGTGACCGGTATCGAGGCCGTCATGGCCGCTCTTCGCAAACGGGGTGTGACGTTCGAAGACTATGACCTCGGCGAGCTGAAGACTGTCGACGGGCTGGCCGACTTCGGGACGGCGAAGGCCGCCTGGTTCAAGGACAGCGAGGGCAATGTGCTCGAACTAAGCGAGGTGTTGTGATTCGGGCGCCAGCACCCAAACGTCGGGAAGCTTGACATCCGAACGACTCCAAGGTTTCCTCTGCGCATGAGAATCGGTGAACTCGCCCGACAGGTCGGCGTGTCGACCGACACCGTCCGCTTCTACGAGCGGTCCGGCTGGCTGCCGCGGGCGTCCCGACGGGACAACGATTACCGGGAATATGGCGATCCGGATGTCGAGCATCTCCGGCTCCTCATCGACCTACGCCGGCTCGACGTGCCGCTCGAAGACGCGGCGAGGATCGCGGGCTGGTGCCACGCCGGGCACTGCGCCGAGACGACGGCCGAGCTCCCGCAACTCATCAACGAGCGACGGGCGGACATCGCCGGGCGGATCGCCGGATTGCAGGCGCTCGACGCTCGTCTGGCTGGACTTGGACGACACTTGGGAAAGCCCCGGCGATCCCTCGCCGTTCTGGACGCGGGCAAAGCGTGTTGTGACGCGGCCGAAGCCGTCGTCGGGTCAGACGAGGGTGGTTGTTCTTGTTGTTCGCCCTCTGCCGCCACGTGAAGGCGCTGCCAACCCGTCTCCGACGATGGAGCCGTTTTCACGACGGAGCGAGAGTTCCCAATTTCTTGCGAGCGCTCCGAACGCCCGGCTAGGCGAGTGGTGCCACGGCGAACTGGGCCGTGGACGATCCCAGTTGGAGAGACATTCGAGCACGACAAGCGGAAGGTCGACGCCGGTCCAGGCTGTAGGTCAAACGGCCCTCTTCGGAGACGATTTCGGGTAGCCAGGGTCCTACTTAGGCGAATCGGCCCGTGGCGTCGATCCTACGCGGGCACCCCCTCGAATCGAATAGCTGATGAGTGTGCCCGTGTGTATCGACCCGCCGAGCACGGTATCACTGCGCAAGGGCAGAGACTTACGAAACAGCTGCTCTACCGCTGAGCTATGTCGGCCCGGACCGGGAGTATCGGCCCTGTCCAAGAACATCAGCCTATTCGGACTCGGAGGAACAAGGCGCGGATCGTGCTGAACCTGTAGCACAGTGCTCGAATAGCTGATAACTGTTGGCGCACCCCGGTCCGCTGGATCATGGGCCCCGCCGTGGCATCGAACTTCCGTTCCATTTCCTACTAGTCGACCGGGCGACTTGCACTCGAAGCCATTGCCTCTAACGAACTCGGGGGTCGAGGTGGACGTTTCGCAATGCGAAATGCTAGGGCGCCCAGTGCCAGTAGTGATGTCCCCGCCGCCAGCACTACCGCAACCCAGAACAGGGTCGGGCTTCGGCCGCGCTCGGCGAGGTACCGGAGCACGTCCAACTGGTCGAGCGCCGCACCGAGGAAAAGCGGTGGCGGCGATGGCCAGCGACAGCGTGTATAGGACCCCGCCGGCCGCCCCTTGCAGGATCCGTGCGATCACGAGCAGCTCGAACGTCGGCGCCAGCCCACTGGCCGCCGTGGCGAGCAGGAACCCGATCGCCCCGCCGAGCATCACCCGGCGAGCGCCCAGCCGATCCAGCAGCCGGCCGGCCGGCCGGAATGAGCGACGCGGCAAGCGTAATCAGGAAACCGGTCGCGACCCAGGCGACTTCCGAGACGGATCGGTCGAAGTGACGGGCGATCGCCGGCAGCGCCAGGCTGACGATGCTCGAGTCGATCAGCGTGAATCCTGCCACCCATGCGAGCGCCAGAAGCCAGGCCGGTCGCGACACCCCGCCAGTGTGCATGGGGCGTCAATCAACAACGGAGGTCACGCCCTCCGCGGCTGAATGGCGCACGGGCCGAGCGCCACAGCCATCTCCTCATGGTCCCGACCCTCGGAGAGGGACGCGACGGACGACCCCGGTCGGGCTCGTCGCTCCTTATGCCAGGTCATTGGCGCATCGTGGGCTGGAGTGCCACCCAGCGCGTCTCCGGCAGCGGACCCAGGGCATGATGCCAACCGATCTCGGCTGCGATGGACATCGCCCGCTCACCGGCCGCGCTGACTCGACCTGCGCGAGCTGCGATGAGAGCAGCGTCGGCGTAGGAATTGATTGCGTCGCCCCGGTAGCCGACCGCATCGAGCTCCGCCGCGGCCGCCTCGACATCGCTGCCGTCGGGATCGGCGGCCAACCCGGCGAGCCAACGGCGCCGGGTGAGCATCACCGGACCAGTCCGGTCGGACGTCGCGGCCAGGAACGCCGACGTCGCGCGGTCAAGGGTGCCTCGGTCATCGAGCCGGAGCGCCATCCTGGCCAACGTCCGCGCCACCGAGGCGTGGGGTTGATCTTCGGGCGACAGGCGCTCGAAGGTCGTCGAGAGCGCCTCGAGACTTGCGGCCGGGTCGTCGCCCCAGCCGAGCACGGCGTCGAGGTTGGCGGTCCAGCCCTGGCCTTCGGGGCGTCTCGGCGAGACGCTCGTCAGATCGCGCACCCTCAGGGCCTGGTCGCGTTCGCCGCGAAGTAGGTGCCCCCAGCCGAGGGCCTCCCGTGCACTCGCCACGAGCTCATCATCGCCCGACCGGCGGGCCGCATCGAGGGCTTCAATCGCGAAGGCGAGTGCATCGTCCAGCCGGCCGAGATCCTGGCGCTCGAAGCTGAGGTTGGTTGCCAACCAGGCGATGGTCGCGACGGCTCCGTCTCGACGGGCGAGTTCGAGGCCCTCCTCGTAAAGCGGACCGACCTCTCTCGGCGGGTTACCACGTTCGAACCTCGTCAATGGGATGTTGATGTAGCAGCGCGCCAGGAGCGCCCGATCGCCGGCCTGACGGGCCATCTCGAAGCTCTCCTCGAGGAGCTCGAGGCCGTCGTCCGTGCGGCCGGTCTGGGTCCGCACGAGGCCGAGTTCGTGGAGCGCCCACCGGAGAGCATCGTCCGCTCTGATCAAGCGAGCTTCTGAAACGGAGCGCTCGAGGATCGGTACCGCGTCGTGCGCCGCGCCCGTCCGCCAGAGCGTCCAGCCGAGGACCCGCAGGAGGTTCGCCCGGCCCAGGCTCGGTGGCCCGGGCTCGAGGGCCGCGATCCCCTCCGCCAACGTGGCCTGGGCGGCTTCGACCTGGTTCAACTCGTAGAGGGCCTCGCCCATTGCCCCTTGCAGTCGGGCGCGGGCCTGCCGGTCCTCGTCGGTCGGAGCTGGGAGGCGGTCGAACAACTCGACCCCGTGGGAGAAGATGGCGAGGCGCTCGGCCGGCTCCGCCTCGTGCCAGAGGTCGTCGTAGTAGGCGACGGCGAGCCCGATCCGCTCCCGAGCGGGCAGGTCAAGGACGCGCGCTAGATCGATGGCCAGCCGCTGCCAGCGCTGGGCGGCCGGCAAGGCCGAGACGGATGCCGCACGTCGGGCGGCGCGAACGGCGGCGCCGTAGGCCAGCTCGCGCAGCCCCTGTAAGGCCGGATCCGCCGAGGACGTGGCGAGCTCCTGCTCGTACGCGAGCGCGGCGGCGAGATGCGCGGCGATCAGCTCCGCGAACTCGTCGATCCGATCAGCCAGGGTGGACTGCGCCCAACGAGCCACGTCGACATGAAGCATCGCCCGATCGCGCTTCGGCAGCGAATCGTAGGCGACGTCGCGGACGAGCACATGGCGGAAGCCGAACTCTGCCGCCCCAGCCAGCGACGACGGCTGGCGCGGCACGACGAGCTCTTTGACCCGCAAGCGCCGGAGAAGATCCGCGGTCGACCCGGGACCGAGCCGGCCCAGATGGGTCACCAGGACGTCCCAGAAGATCCGCCCGACCACGGCGGCGTTCTGGGCCAGGCGCTTCTCGTCGCTCGGTAGCCCGTCGAGACGGGCGGCGAGCACTGCGTGGATCGAGGACGGGACCTCGATCTCGTCCACCGGCCGACCCAGCTCCCAGGCCCCGTCGGCCAGCCGGAGGACGCCCTGGTCGACGAACATCCGGATAAGCTCCTCGGCGAAAAGCGCATTGCCCTCGGCCAGGCCGACCACCCGCTGACGAAGCGCCACGGGCAGACCACCCGCGAGAAGTCCGTCGAGCAGCGAGCCCGTCTCGTCCGGGCTCAGCGGCTCCAGGATGATCGTCGCCGCATTCGGGATGCCGCCGCCCCAGGTCGATCGCCGGTCGAGCAGCTCGTGGCGAGCGAGGCAGAGGATCGCGATCGGGCCCTCGCCCCAATGTGCGAGGTACTCGATGAAGTCCAGGAGCCCTTCGTCGGCCCAGTGGATATCCTCGAGCACGAGAACGAGCGGCGCTACGGTCGCGACGAGCCCGAAGTATCGGGTCCAGCCGTTGAAGAGGCGGTCTCGGGCTATCGAATCGGCTTCGAGGCCGAGCGTGGCGCGCAGGACTGGCCGGACCTCGGGGCTGATCTCACGGTCGAATTCCAGCAGCCGCGCAGCGAGCTTCTCATCTACCGTCGCGGGGGCGTCATCGTCCGCGGCTTGGATGTCGGCCTTGATCGCGTCGGCGAGGGCCGAATAGCTCGCCTGCGCATATGACAGGCAGCGGCCCTTGCGCCAGTGATAGGGCTCGGGCAGACCGTCCAGATACTTCTCGAGCTCCCAGGTCAGACGGGACTTACCAACACCAGCAGCCCCGACCACCGTAACAAGCTGTGGGCGTCCGGTGGCGGCCGCGCGACGTACGGTCTCCTTGAGGCGCGCGAGCTCATCCTGACGGCCGACGAACGACGCCTCGATGCCCAGCCGGCTGCGGACGCCCCCTCGCCGCGCCTTGACGGACAACGGCCGCCAGGCCACGACGAGGTTCGCCTTACCCTTGAGAGCGGTGGGCGGCATCTCCTCGTAATCGATGACGTCGCGCGTCATGGCATAGGTCGCGGGGCCGACCACAACGGAGCCCGGTTCGGCCGCTGTTTGCAGCCGTGCTGCCGTGTTGACCGCGTCGCCAGTCACGAAGAGGTCGCGAGCACCGGAAGCACGGTCGAGGTCGACCAGCACCTCGCCGGTCTCGATGCCGATGCGCACCCGTGGGCGCAGGTCGTCAGCGACCACGTCCCTTGCGATCAGCCCAATGGCAGCTTGCATCTCGAGCGCCGCCCGTACCGCCCTCTCGGCGTCGTCCTCGTGTATCGCCGGCACGCCGAAGACCGCGAGCATGGCGTCGCCAGCGAACTTCTCGATCGTGCCCTCGTAGCGTCGGACCTCCTCGGCCAGGCGTTCGAACACGCCGCCGACCAAGCGAGAGACGATCTCCGGATCGTGCGCCTCCGCCAGGGCCGTCGAGCCGACGATGTCAGCGAAAAGGATCGTCGCAACCTTCCGCTCTTGGGCCGCCTCGGTCGTCGTCCCGGCCGACTCGGCGGATCGGATCGACGCGCCGCAGGCGGGGCAGAAGCGCGCGTCAGGGGGCAAGGCGGCGCCACAGGTCTCGCAGACGGCATCGGCTGGTGTCCCGCAAGCAGGGCAGTAGCGGGTCCCCGTCTCCAGAACGCGTACGCACGAACGGCAGTTCATCGGGGCATCGTATGTGCCCGAACGGCGGGGGTCGAGGACGTGTTACGCCGGGTGCTCGTTGCCCGTTCAGCCATTGGTCGGTAGGCCAGACATTCTCCCCTCGCCATGGAGTATCTACATCGGCGTGGCAATGATTGGAGTGGACCGACACTATCGTGTCCACGTCTGGCGCTTGCTAGCCGGACGGCGAAGCGGAATGCCGTTGACGGGATCGGCCTTCGACTTCCGTGCCTGACTCTTGGATCAGACACCGTCTTGGGAGACGATTTGGGACTGGAGTCGACTCCGGGCTTGCGGCCCGTACGATGGATCCTAGGCGGGCACCCCTCGAAATCGAATAGAGCGTCGGGCGTCATCGATTCGCTTGTGATCGTCGCGCCGGGACACAGCAGGGAGGTGGACATGTCTCGTCGATGGGCACCAATCACCGGTTCGCTTCTCGCTGCCGCGCTCGTGGCACGCGCTTGCACGAGCGGATCAACCTCGACAGGTCCATCGTCGCCCGCGGCGCCGGCGGTCGCAGGGAGTCCCACGAACTTCAACTCCAAGACGTACGGATACAAGTTGACGTTGCCGGCGGGCTGGACGTCGGTGCAAGCGTCGAAGGCATGGGATGGGCAGTCGGGTTCTCTCTTCTGAATCGGCAGAAGTCGATCAGTTCACGGGGCCCGCCGCCGCGGCCTCATCGGGGGTCGCCGCCCCGTTTGACCAGACACTTGCGGCGTACCGGCGCCCTGATTGCCGCGACCGCCAAGTTCCACGGCGATACCTGTCCGCCTAAGCCGGATGCGCAGGACCCGATTATCATCGGCGGCGATCCCGGGATCCTGGTCGCGTGGAACTGCGGCATCCTCATCAACAACGCTCTGACGGTCCCCAACGGGGTCGGTTACCAGTTCTTATTGCGCGATCCAGCCGTGCACGCAGCCACCGACCCGGCTGATCGAGCGGTATTCCTCGCCATGCTCGAGTCGGTTCAGTTTCCCAACTGAGCTCGAGCATCCGGATCGTCGTTGACGGCGCCCGGCCGCGCGCTGCAGAGTGGGCCCGGTGATTCGCGTCGGCTCCATCGTCATACGTGTCGACGATCTGCAGCGCCAGACCGAGTTCTGGTCGGCTGCACTCGACTACGTGCCTCGCGAGGGTCCGAGCGCCGACGACTTCGTGCTGCTGCGGCCACGAGACGGCCTCGGACCGAACGTCTCGCTCGACAGGGTTCGCTCGACGGTGCAGGTGCCGCCACGCATCCACCTCGACCTGTACGCCGAGGACCAGGCCAGCGAAGTCAAGCGCCTGATCGGGTTGGGCGCCACCGAGGTGCACTGGGACAAGCGACCGCCGGACGCGGACTACATCATCCTCTCGGATCCAGAGGGCAACCGCTTCTGCGTCGTCGATGCCGTCTAGTTTTGTGACCGGGTCGGTCGAACCTGAGTGAGCGGGTCCGAGCCACATGGCGGCAGAGTCGCGGTCCTGCGGCCGTCATCACGGGCTCGTCCGCGATGCTGGCCGAGGCCGTTCATTCGCTGGCGGACTCGGTCAACGAGGTTCTCCTGCTCGTCGGCGCGAGGCGAGCCGGACGGCCGGCCGACTTGTGCCATCCTTCGACCACGGCCGGTATCGATTCGTCTACGCATTCGTGGTCTCCCTCACGGTCTTCTGGATCGGCGGCGTGCTGTCGGTCATCGAGGGTGTCAACCACCTGATGGTTCGGGAGCAGCTCCTCGATCCTCGTTGGGCGTTAGTAATCGAGATTCGCCCGCCCGGATGACGGTCGCCAGCTGACGAGCCAGACGCCAGCTGACGAGCCAGACGCCAGCTGACGAGCCAGACGCTATCCGCCGTTGCGTGATTGATCTCGAGCCACGGACGCCAGCCTCGCGGTCGGCGGGCTGGACCACCGGAGCTTCGTCGAATGCACCCATACTTGGAAGCCTAGCGAGCTTTCGCCGCCGATAGAGCAGAGACCAGAGCGTCCGATGGCCGAAACGAAGATGTCCCGAGGTCATGACCCTGCGGCGCTGGTCAAATTGGCCGGCGCGCGGGAGATCCGGCTGGAGACGACCTCGCTCGATGGGACGCGGACCCACCTGACGACGATCTGGGTCGTGATCGATGACGAGCAGGTCTTCGTCCGGTCGGTGCGCGGTCCGGCGGGGCGCTGGTTCCGCGAGGTGCGGCGCCGGCCCGGCGCGATCGTCCACGTGGCCGGCCTGCACATCCCGGTTCGGGCGGAGCTCGCCACCGACGCGCCCACGGTGGAGCGGGTCAGCGACGCCATCGAGACCAAGTACGGTCGCCGATCAGCCTCGACCAGGTCGATGCTTCAGCCGCACACGCTGCCCACGACCCTCCGCCTGGACCCAGCCGGGACTGGCCCGACGAGCAGCCGGTCATAGGCCCGCCCGAAAGGCCCGACTGAGGACCGATCTCGGGAAGGATCCATTCGTCGCGGGATCAGGTGTCGCTCAACGTCCGCTCGTGGACAGCGACGTCCTCGGCGAGGACGTCCAGAAATCCCGCGACGATCCCGGTCGGCGGACCGAGATCCTGCCGCCGGATGGCCACGATCCGCCGTCGGATGGGCGCAGCGTCGGCGATCCGGATCGCCGTCAGGCGGCCTTCGCCAAGCTCGCGGGTCACGGCGGTCCTGGGCAGGAACGCGACCCCAAGTCCCTGGTACACCATGTGCTTGGCTGCATCGATGTTGTCGAGCTCCATGACTCCGCGCGGCGCCACCCCGGCCTGGCGGAACAGGGTATTGGTGAGGTCGTAGTAGCTCGATGTCCGGTCGAAGAGGATCAGGCGATCCTCGGTGATCCTGCGGAGCCCGATCGCGGGCACCGCGGCAAACGGATGGCCAGGCTGCGCCACCAGGACGATCTCGTCGTCGTACAAGGGCACGCTTTCGATGAGCGGGTGGCGAAGCTCTCGGACCAGACCGACCTGGATGTCGTTGCGGATGGCCATGTCGAGGATCTCCTCTGAGTGGCCCGTTCGAACGACCAGGCGGACCCTCGGGAAGCGCGCGACGAACCGGACGAGCACACCCGGCAGAACGTAGGTGCCGACCGCCGGGGCCGCACCCAGGACGAGCTCCCCGACATAGCCACGCCCCAGGTCCCCGAGCAGGTTCGATCCATCGTCAAGGGCCGCGAGGGCTCGCTCGGCGTAGGGCAGGAAGGCGCGGCCGGCATCGGTCAGTTCCATCCCTCGGCGGCCGCGCGCGAACAACGGAACGCCGACCTCGGCCTCGAGCCCATGGATCCGCGCCGTGAGCGCCGGCTGCGTGATGTGGAGGGCGAGTGCCGCGCGACTCAGGTTGCCCTGACGGGCGATCTCGACGAAACCCTCCACCTGGGCAAGCAGCATCGAGCCAGCCTAGCATCAATCCAATTGATACCAAGCATCATGAGATTCGATTGGACTGATAGCGGATCGGGTCGTAGCATCGCCGTCTCGACCTTGAGGAGAGGAACGACTCATGAGCCCGACTCCCCCACCGACCAGGATCACCGTCGACTTCCGAGCGGCGATCCACCCGTCGCGAGCGTGGATCCTCGGTCTCGACGCCAGCGACCGGGCGGATCTGCTGGCCTTCGACGCGCCGTCCCAGGTTCGATCGGCGCCTGCATTTCCGGCGGCCATGGATCGCGCCCGACCGGTGGCTGGATCGGCGCCATGCGCCTGTCCCGACTTCTGCGAACGCGATCACCCGAACGAATAGGCGGACATGTTGAGCACGATCGCCCCATCGCCTGACGTCGCCGCGACCGGTGCCGACCTTTCCTCGACGCCGCTGCTTCCCGACGGGTTCGAGATCCCGGCGTCGCGCTGGACCCACCTGTCCACCCGGATGCGCGAGTTGTTGCGCACCGAGCCGTATCTGTTCGGACCCGGCGTGGACGACCCATTCGGGGCCCAGCTCGTCATGCATCATGGCTTCAAGGCCGTCTAGTTCAGCGGCTACTCCTTCGCCATCGGGCATCTCGGCACGACCGACATGGATCTCTACAGTGGCCTCGAGGCGCTCGTCCCCGCGACCGAGATGGTCGGCAAGCTGCGGATGATGCGTGCCGTCGCGGACGACCTGGGCAATCCCGAATTCGTGGTGATCGCCAGGACGGACGGCCTCTCGGCCATGGACGCCCCCCAGGCGGAGCGGGGCACGGACCTCGCCATCGACCGCGGGCTGCGCTACCTCGACAGCGGCGCCCCGGACCTGCTCTGGTGCGAGTTCCCGACCGCCGATCGCGAACCGGTCGAGCGCTCACGACCGAGATCCGACGGCGCTTCCCGGACGCGCGCTTCGCGTTCAACTACTCCAGCTCGTTCAAGTGGTTCAACCAAGCGGTTCAACGACCCCGAGCCCCTGACGTTCGAGGAACTGGGCGCAATGGGCGTCGGGTTCGTCTTCATCACGCTGGGCGGACAGCACGCCAACGGGCATGGCCTGTCGAAACTCCTCATGGCCATGGCCATGGCCATGGCCGAGCGCCAGGAGCAGGGATACATCGAGCTCCAGCGCAAGGAATGGGCCGCCGATGCCGACGTTCCCACTCGCTCCCACCACCAGTTCAGCGGCGTGCCCTACCACCATCTCGTGGGCACGGCCTACGACGCGGCGCGCCTCGGGACCGACGTCGTCGAGAAGCTCTCAGACGAGAAGGTCGTCTAGCGTCCGTTCAGCGCGGTGCTGTGAGGCCGTGCCGCGCGACGAGGTCCGGGACCTCGGCGAAGTCGAATTCGAGACCGTAGCGTTCGGCGATGGGCCGGCTGACCGCTGGGTCGGGGCGCCTGCCCGCGGCCGCGAACGCCTCTGCGAGCTCGACGAAGTACTGCTCGAACCCGGCCGGGCTGATGATCTCGATCATCCGGGCCGGCACGGATCCGGCGTTCCACATCGAATGGAGTTCGCCGCGCGGCTTGACGATGTAACCGCCGGCGCCGAGCGCAACCTCCTGCTCGTCGGAGCGAAAGCCGATCTCCCCATCGACGACGTACGAGATCTCGTCCTCGCGGGTGTGCCGATGTGGCGGCACGAGGCTGCCCGGTGAGAAGACGTGCTCGACGATCGAGATCGAACCGGTCTGGTCGCCGACCAGGCGCGTCGTCGCCGTCAACCCGGGAACGAGCGGCACGTCGGGGCCATGGGGATCGACGACAGCAAGGCGTGCCCTGGATGGTGCGAGCATGGCAGCAGTCCTCTGGCTTTCGCGATGCAGTGGTGTATGGTGAACGACATGTTCACTCGTTTCGACGGGGCTGTCAATGGCTGAACATGGCCGTCTCACGAAATCGCGGCGGCCCTATCGCCTGCAGTCCCGCGCGGCGGCCATGGACCGGACGCGCAACCGGATCACCCGCGCCGCCGTCGAGCTCCACGGGACGATCGGTCCTGCCGCCACGACGATGAGCGCGGTCGCCGGACGGGCCGGGGTCACCCGGGCGACGCTGTATCGTCACTTCGCCAACGAGGCGGCTCTGTTCGTGGCCTGCAGCGCGGACTGGCTCGCCGAGCACCCACGCCCGGACATCGAGCGGTGGGCCGCGACCGCCGACCCGGCCCTTCGACTGGCGACCGCCCTCGCGGAGCTCTATGCCTACTACCGCTCGACGGAGCGGATGCGCGCCAACCTGCTCCGGGACATCGCCGTACTACCGGCGACGATCCGCTCGGGGATCGCGGCGTATCCGTTGGCCGCGGTGGCGGTCCTCGAGGCCGGCTGGCCGGAACGTTCACCCGGGCATCTGCGCCGGGCGGCCATCGCGCATGCGGTCGGGTTCGACACCTGGCGGTCGCTCGCCGGCCAGGGACTGACCGACAGTGAGGCCACGGACCTGATGGTCCGGCTCGTCAGCTCGACGGACGAGAGGAAGGGCTCGGTCTCGCCCGGATCTCCGGAACCGTAGGGATCACCGGTAGACGGTCGGTGGACGGGTTTCGACCTCAGCCGCCCGGGCGACGACCGCTCCTGGCGGGGGTCTTGGTGCTGCGCCTGGTGGAAGTCGCTTCGAGGCGGAGCGCCTTCATCGGGCAACAGTCGACGGCTCGCTGAGCCATGTCCAGCAGGTCCCGGGGGACCCCACCCGGAGCCATGATCGGGTAGCGCCAATCGTCGAGGCCGATCAACTCGGGAAGAAGGTCGCCACACAAGCCATAGCCATCGCAGCGGATCCAGTCCACGCGCAGTTCGGGTGCCATCTCAGGCGACCTGCACCTGCGCGCCGGTGATCGAGCATCGCCCGGCCCGCTCGTGATGCGCGAACTCGTCCCCGAAGACATTCAATGCGCTGGTCATGAGCTCGACCGCGCCATCGGGATGACGACAGGCCCCGCGCCCGGGGATCTGGTCGCTCCAGCGCTCGATGTTGTCGAGGTCGCCGGTCGCGGGGCTGCCCGCGGCCAGCCTTGTGGTCGTCTCGGCGATGGCGCGCAGGCCAAAGACACACGGCCCGCACTGCCCGGCGCTCTCTGCCGCCATGTAGGCCATGATCTCGGCGGTCGCGGACACGCCGCAGGTGGCTGCTGGCAGGAACGAGACGATCCCGCAGCCGAAGGCGAGATCGCGAGCGCGCATGATCGCCGGATCGAGCGGAAGATCCCACGATTCGCCGACCCCTGCCCATGACCCGAAGTAGCCTCCGAGCAGGACCGCCCGGGTGCCCGATTCCGTTGCCCCGGTCAGGTCGGCCACCTCCCCCACTGTAAGGCCCAGTTCGATCTCGCACACTCCGGACTTCTCGGCGGCGCCGCCGATCGTGAGGAGCGCCGTGCCCGGTGTCTCGGCCTGGCCGACCGAGCGATACCACGAGTCACCGTACCGGGCGATGAGCGCCGCGTAGGCCAGGCTCTCGACGTTCTGGACGAGCGTCGGGCGACCTCGGACTCCACTCTCGGAGGTTCGCGGCGGGGTGGTCGTCGGCCGGGCGTCGCCGATGTTGATGTAGTGGACGGCCGCGGACGCCTCGCCTGAGACGTAGCCCTCGGGTGCCGCGACGATGCGGATGGGACGCGCGATCTCGCGGGCGCGCTCCTCGATGGCGCGACCCATGGCCGCCCGGGCATTGCCATGCTCCTCGCCGATGTAGACCACGATCTCCTGCGCGCCGACCGCACCGGCGGCCAGGATCGCCCCGTCGATCACGAGATGTGGCCGCAGCGTCATCAACGCCCGGTCCTTGACGCTTCCGGGCTCGCCCTCGGCGCCGTTCACCACGACGACTGCCCGACTGTCGGCGCGTTCCGCCACTGAGCGCCACTTGCGGCCCACCGGAAAGCCGGCGCCACCACGACCGAGCAAGCCGCTCGCCTCGAGGGTCGAGATCAGATCGCCCCGGCGTGAGCCGGGCGGCAGACCTCCCAGCCGCTCCAGGTGCTGGGCGAACGGCTCCGAGCCGGCCCTCGGCGAGGGACCGGCCAGGAGTCGGATGGGCGGCTCATAGGTCACGGCCGCGTTTGGCTCGGCGACAGCGAGAAAGGCTGCGGGTCGCACCAGGTGAATGGCATCTCGTTCCCCGACGGCGTCCGGCGTTGGCCGCGGCGCGATGCAAGTGGTCTCAATGGTAAGGGCCATCTCAAGGGTAAAAGGTTTCGCTCGACTGTGCCCCGAGCCAAAGGTCCCGTCAGTCGGGCCCCCGATCGCCCCGCCAACGGTCCTCGCGCTGGACCAGCGTCCAGCTCGAGCCGGCCGCGTCGTCGCGAACCTCGACCCCGGCGGTCGTGAGCCGCTCGCGCAGGAGGTCGGCGGTCGCCCAGTCCTGGGCGGCGCGGGCGCGGGACCGCAGCTCGAGCAGTGTCTCGACGTACGGTGCCACCGTCTCGCGCGGATCGTGCGCTCCCTCGGCGAGCCGAACCACGAGCGAGCGCGAGGTCGCTCGTGCTGCCTGGAGCTCCGGGCCGTCGTCGTCGGCGCCACGCCGCTCGATCGCGGCGTCGATGGCCAGCAGGGCACCGAGCGCCGCCGGGATGTCGCGCCCGACCAGCGCGTCGACGAAGGCGCGTTCGAGGCCAGCGACCTCGGCTTGCAGGATTCCCTCGAAAGGCCCGGCGGCTCCGATCTCAGATGGCAACGCAGCGGTCTCCGGCCTCGTCGACTCGTCGTCCCGTGCCCGTCCGGCCAGGTCCCGGGCGGCATCGGCCAGCGCGTCGATGGTCGTCGCCGTGCCGCTCGGGAAGACCTGGCCGCGCCCCGCCACCCGGATGGTGACGCCGCCAAGGCCGAAGACGCGGGCAGTCCGCTCGTCCAGGTCGAGGACCAGACCGGTGTGACCATCGACACCGAGCACAAAGACGTCCGGTGGCAGTAAGCGTTCGAGCGTTCGCAGGCGTCGCTCGCCGATGTAGCAGAAGCGGGTGTCGTGGTTGCCGCCCTCCGCATTGTCGAAGTGCGGCACGATCGCGGCCCGGAGGCCGGTCGCGGGTCCCAGGAGATCGAGACCCGCGAGCCATTGGGGGTCAGCGCCCACCTTGTAGATCTCGTACACCGGGATGGTTACGATGCCGGCGGTCAACGCCGCTGCGCTGGCCATCGTCACCGCTCCGCCGTCGGCCAGCTTGGCGGCGAGCGCAGCCGGGATCGGCCCGCCGGCCCAGTGGCGCAGGGCGTAGCTGGGACTGCCCGGGCCAGCCAGGACGTAGCGAGCCTTGCCGATCCGGGCGAGGGCGGTGCCTGCCGAGACGGCGTCGATATCGCTCGAGCGGTACGACGCCACCGTCATCGGCCGACCGATGCTGACGGCGAAGTACTCGACGATCCGGGCGCTGATGTCGTCGGCGTTCTCCTGGAACCCGTACGGCGTATCGATCACGGTCGCCGGCACCGGGCGCGACCTCGGCCCGAGCCGTTCGAACAGCGCCCGATGGACGCGGGCCATCGTGGGGGCCGTCTCGCCCGAGCCCATGATCGTCAGGACCCGTGGTTCGCTCATCAAGGGATGGTACGACCGGCGCCGCGGCCGACGGTCAATCGAGGACGTAGCCGTCCGTGGCTCGATCCATCAACGCTCGATCGTGGGTGGCGGCCACGATCGTTCGCGTCCCGGCGAGGCCGGCCAGGAGCTCGCCCATCCGGTCGGCGCTGGCGCGATCGAGCGTCGCCGTCGGCTCGTCCAGCAGGATGAGCTCCGGCTCCGAGGCGAGCGCCCGCGCGATCGACACCCGGGTGCGCTCGCCCGCGGACAGGCTCGCCGGCCGGCGATCGGCCAACGCCGCCAGCCCGACTTTCTCGAGCGCGGCCAGCGCGCGCTTCCCTGCTGTGGCCCGGTCCTGCCCGTGGATGGCCAGGAGCAGGGCGACGTTCTCGATGGAGGTCAGGAACGGGGTCAGCCCGCGACCCTGGTCGACGATCCCTAGACGCTCCGCTCGGAACCGAGCGCGCCCCTCCCGATCGAGCGTCTGCATCGGAGTGCCCAGGGTCTCGATCGAGCCCGCGGTCGGGTCGTCGAGACCGGCGATGAGCCGCAGGAGGGTCGACTTGCCGGCCCCGGACGGACCGCTTAAGACGTGAAAGCCGCCTTCGGCAAGGATGAACGAGACATCCTCGATGGCCCGCACGGCGGTCGCCGATCCGCCGTAGATCCGACTCACGCCGTCGAGACGGACCGCCGCTCCGATCGCTGCCGCCGGCCCGCTCGGCCTCGATGCATCGGATGGCCCCGTTCCCGGTTCGGCCGTCGGATCCATCCCCAACGGCGGGGCGCGCCAGCCCAGGGCGTCATCGAGGGCGGTCAGGCTCGTCCCGCGCCGTTGGGCGACGGCCCGACCGTCGCGCAGATGGACCGTCCGATCCGCGATCCGCTCGACGGCCTCGTCGTGGGTGACGACGACGGCGGTCGTACCCGTCTCCCGGACCAGCTCGCGTAGCAGTGACAGGAGATCCTCCGCCGTCCGGGCGTCGAGCTCTCCGGTCGGCTCGTCGGCGAGGAGCAGCCGCGGCCGGGTCACGAGCGCAGCGGCGACGGCGACGCGCTGCTGCTCCCCGCCGGACAGCTCGGCGGGGAGGGACGCCCCGCGACCACCCAGGCCGACCCGCTCGAGCAGCTCGTCGACCCGCCGGTCGCGCTCCCCGGCCGGCACGCCGCGAACCGCAAGAGGCAGGGCCACGCTTCTGCGGATCGACTGATACGGCGAAAGAGTCGCCCGATAGTGCTGCTCGACGATCGCCACGGTCTCCCGGCGGTACTGTCGGAGGGCGCGGTCCGATGCGCTGGCCAGGGCCAGTCCGAGGACATCGAGCGAGCCGGCGGTGGGACGCTCGAGACCGGCCAGCAGCCTGAGGAGAGTGGTCTTGCCCGAGCCGCTCGGCCCGACGACGGCGGCCAGCTCACCGAGATCGACGCCAAGGTCCAGGCCACGCAGCGCGGCGACCGGTCCGGCTGGATCCGGGTAGACCGCGATCAGACCGCGCGCCAGCACCGCCGTCGTCATCGCAGCCGTCCGACCGGTGCCGCCGCAGCCCAGCGACCTCGCCGGGACAGGACCATCACGAGGCCGATGGCGGCGAGCAAGGGGGCGATCGCGATGAGCGCAAGGGTCGCCCAGGGGAGGACGATCCGGAGCTCGGGCACCGCGACGGTGGCGCCTGCAGCGAGGGCCAGGGACGAGGTGGTCACGGCGGTCAGGACGGTACCGGCCAGCAGACCCGCGGCGATCCCGCCGGCCGCCAGCACCACCGTCCTGGCCTGGATCAACGAGCGCAACGTGGAGGGCGGCGTGCCCATCGTCTCGAGATCCGCCAGGTCCCCGGCCTCGTCGCGCAGGTCGGCCACCACCCCCAGGGCCAGGCCCGCCGCAGCGAGGGTCAGGCCGGTCAGGGCCGCCGCGAGGAGTGCTCCGGCGAGGCTCGCCGCGAACGGATCGGCGGTCCGGTCTGCCACCAGGGCCGCCCGATCCGTGATCGTGGCCGGTCGGAACGGGGCCCGGGACAGGGCCGCCACGACTCGGTCGGTCGTCGCGTCGTCCGCGGTCCGGATCCACATCTCGTCAGGATGACCGGCACCCGGGAAGGCCCCGTTGATCGCCATCAGGAGTGGGTCGTACGCCGCCACGACGAATGAGCCGTTCGCGCCGTCGACCGTCGGGAAGCGGCTGGCCACCCCGGCGACGTGGATCCGGACCACCGCGGCCCCGATCGGCATCGACAGGGTCCCGTCGGGAGCGGCCAGGGCCGCGACATCGGGGCTGACCACGGCCGGCAGGATCAGGTCGTCGGTGGCGAACGGTGCCCGGATGAGCTTGGCCACGGTCCCGACGACCGTCGCCTCGACCGGTTGGTCGTCGGCGGTCAGGCCGTCGAGGCCGCGGAAGCGCAGCGTCGAAGTGCCCAGGCTGCCGGGATGGCTCGGCCCGGCGACGATCAGGCTGTCGGATGCGCGCAGACCGACGACCGATCCGCCGGCAAGCTCGGCCGGAAGGGCGACGTCGATCCGGCTGCGGCCGGCCAGAAACGTCCCGAGGAAGATGTCGGAGAAGTCGCCATCCGGGGCGGCCACGATCGCGTGAAGCTTCACCGGATCGCCCTCCAGGGTCAGGTCGAAGCCGAGCCTCCCACTAGCCAGGCGGTGACCGGGGATGCTGAAGTCACCGGACACGGCCACCCGTCGGCCGATCTCGGCCGCGCTGAGCTGCGAGAAGTCGGCGCGCCAGCCTGCCAGCCGATCGACCGATGCGGGGTCGATGCCGAGCAAGGTGACGACCCCGGCCGGCTCGACTCGCGTCGTCCGGTGGAGGACGGGCCAGGCTTCGACACCCGGCCCGAGGGCGGCATAGCGATCGACGGGGACCACTGTCCCCGACAGGATCAGCCCCGTCCCCGACTCCGCGACACGCAGGTCTGCGCCGGTCTCGAAGGCCGCCCCATCGGCGATCCCGGTCCGGACGGTCGCGCCGTAGGCGGCGGCGAAGACGAGGGCACCGACGCTCAGGGCGAGGAGCGTCAAGGTGGCGGCCGGACGAGCCGGCTCG
>JBDTQW010000046.1:0-20424 GCA_039931975.1 Chloroflexota bacterium
CGCCTGGGCGAGGCCGTTCTGGCCGGTCGTGGCGTCGAGCACGAACAGGACCTCGGGCTGGCTGCCGGGCAGCCGTCGGTCGACGATCCGGCAGATCTTTGAGAGCTCGTCCATCAGGTTGACCTTGGTGTGCAGTCTACCCGCGGTGTCGGCGATGACCAGGTCGAGCCCGCGGGCGACCGCGGCGTCGAGCGCGTCGAACACGACCGCGCCGGGATCCGCGCCGGGAGCATGGGCCACGATCTGGGCGCCTGACCGCGCGGCCCAGGTCCCGAGCTGCTCGATGGCCGCGGCACGGAAGGTGTCCGCGGCCGCCAGGAGGACGGTCGAGCCCTCATCCCGGTAGCGACTGGCGAGCTTGCCGATGGTGGTCGTCTTGCCGGTCCCATTGACGCCGACGACGAGCACGACGGAGGGCAGTCCCGGGCCGGCCGGTCGGGGTCGCCATTCCCCCGGCTCGCGGGGCACGAGCAGCGCGGCAAGCTCGGCTCGCACGGCCGCCTCGGCCGTGGGGGTGTCGCGCCGGGCTTTGGCCCGCTCCACGATGTCGATCGCCAGGGTCGCCCCGACGTCCCCGGCGATGAGCGTCTCCTCGACGTCTTCCCACGACGGCCCAGCCGCACCGCCGCCGAGGAAGCCCCGGAGTCGGCCGATGAACCCGGTCCGGCTCTTCTCGAGGCCCACGACCAGGTCGCCGGGGATCCCGTTTACGGTCTCGGCATCAGGCGCCGACGCCGGCGGGACGGTCGTGGCGTCGGGTGGGGTGGCGGTCGGATCGTCGAAGTCGGCCGGGTCCGGCTCCCACCCGGGCGGGACCTCGTCGGGCGAGGACAACGGAATCTTGGCGGCTTGGGGCGGGTCCGGAGGCTGCGCGGCGTCGCCGCCCTCCGGCGAGCTCGGGACCTGCGCGGCGTCGTCTCCGCGTCGTTTTCGCCAGAACATGCCAGTCGCCTAGCCGCCGACCGGGTCGAGCGCGCCGATGCCGTTCCCGCCGGTCTTCGCCGCGATCGCCGTGGCTTCGTCGAGGCGGAGGCTGATCACCCGGCTGATCGAATCGTCGCCGACGGTCACGCCGTAGAGCGCATCGGCCGCCTCGATGGTTCCCCGGTTATGGGTGATGACGATGAACTGGGTCGTCGCAGCCAGGCTCCGGAGCGCCTCGGAGAAGCGGCCGACGTTGGCCTCGTCGAGCGCCGCGTCGACCTCGTCGAGGACGCAGAACGGGACGGGTCGAACCTCGAGCATGGCGAACAGCAGGGCGACCGCCGTGAGCGCGCGCTCCCCACCCGAGAGCATCGCCAGCGCCTGGGCCTTCTTGCCCGGGGGCCGAGCCACGATCTCGACGCCCGTCGAGGCCAGGTCGGCGGGATCGGTCAGGTCCAGCCGGGCGAAGCCCCCACCGAAGAGTTGCCTGAAGCGCGCATCGAAGGCGGACTCGAGGGCCCGGAACGTGGCTTGGAACTGGTCGGAGATCAGGGTGCTCAGCTCGTTGATCAGCGTCCGTGTGCGGGCGATGGCGGCCCGGAGGTCGGTCCCCTGTTCCTCCAGCGACTCGACCCGCGACCGAAGCTCGGCGTATTCCTCGACCGCGAAGGGGTTGGCCGCGCCGAGCTCGTGGAAGCGGCGGCGGAGCGACGCCAATCGACTCGGCGTCGGCGGATCGCCGGCCGGTGGGGCAGCTTCCCAGGCCGGCACGACATACGGCAGGATGGCCTCGAGCTCGGCGGCCTCGACGTCGCCCTCGGGCCCGTCGATGTCCCGGGATCCGTCCACAGCCTCGGAAGGCCCACGGGTCGAGGTCGGCTGGCCGGCGACATCCGGAAGGTCGATCGCCGCCGCCCGCAGGGCATGGACCCCGACCGCGCCGATGCCGGCCAGTTCGACCAGGACCTGCTCCCGGATCGCGTCGAGACCCAGGCGCGCCTCGAGCTCGGCGACTTCGGCCGACCGGACCCGGTCGTCGGCGGCGCGCAGGCGCTCCCGGGCGGCGGTCGCCGCGGCCTCCGCCGTGCGCAGCTGTCCGCGGTCGGCTTCGTCGGCGCTGCGCAGCTCGTCGAGGGCGGTCCGCGCCGCAGCCTCTCGAGCAGCCGCCGCCGCCAGCTCGACGGCGACCTGCTCGCGCTCCGCGATGGCCGCCGTCTCACGCTCGGCGAGAGCGCCCTGCTCCGCCTCAGCCCGGGCGATCCGCTGCTCGTCATAGGCGGCTGCAGCCAGGGCGCGAGCGATCCCAGCCTCGACATCGCGCCGGGCGGCCTCGGTCGCGGCCAGCTGGACCGCGACCCGATCGCGCCGGGCTCGCAGTTCGACAGCACGCGCCTCCCAGACCGCGAGTGCGGAGCGATCCTCGTCGCCGGCGACGGCCGCCTCGACTCCGGCCGATCGGTCGGCAGCCGCGGTTTCCAGGCCGGCCACGGCTTCTCGCAGCCTGGTTGCCTCGCCCTCGGCTCGCTGGGCCTGGCTGCGTTGCCAGGCGGCTTCGCGAGCCGCGCTCTCGGCCGCTCGACCGGACGCCCGCTCGGCTTCGTCCGCCGCCCGTCGGGCCGCTCCCCCCCCGGCCTCGGCGGCCCGGGCCGTCTCGAGGCCCATTCGGGCCGCTTCGGCCGCGGCCCTCGCTTCGGTTGCGGCGCGCTCTCGCTCGGAGGCCTCGGTGTCGGCCTTGGCCAGCTCGGCCTCGAGACGGTCCAGCTCGGCCCGGCGCTCGAGGGGACCCTCGGCGCGTCCCAGGGCGATGGCGATGGGCCCCGCCGACGCACTCCCGTCGCGAGTGACGGCCGACCAGCCGGCTGGCAGGTGCGGTTGCAGCTCCAGCAGGCCCGCCAGGTCGGGCACCCAGGCGACGTGGGCGAGGACCCGTCGAGCGGGCCCCAGCGGGTCGCGCCGGATGGCCTCGACCAGGACCCCGCCACCGAGCGAATCGAGGCGCTCGGCGAACGCACGTTCCAGCCGAGCGTTGAGCTCAGCGGGCTTGGCCGGCGCTCGGTCGGTCGGACCCTCGTCAACGACGACCGTGCCACGTTCGGCGGCCAGCCCGGCCACCGCCCCGCGGTCCACCAGGTAGGCCCGGGCAGCCTCGCCGAGCGCCGCCTCCACGGCCGCCCGGAACGCGGGCTCGACCTGGAGCTCCTCGTCGAGCCGCCGACCGCCGACTCGGCGTGCCGCTCGGGCGATGCCGCGTGCCTCGTCCTCGGCCAGGCGGGCGCGAACGGTCTCGAGACGCCCGCGCAGGCTGGCCGCACGCGAGCCCGTCGCCGTCGCCGCCTCGGCGGCCGCCCGGGCAGCACCGTCGGCGCGGTCGGCCGCCTCGCGGGCGACTTCGCGATCCGCGACCGCGCGGCGTTCAGCCTCGCGCACTTCGGAGGCAAGCGCAGCCGACGTCGTCCGACGCTGCTCGAGCCCGGCCTGGTCGGCAGCCGACCGATCGGCGTCGACCCGTTCCTCAGCTGCGCGACGCTCGGCGTCCGCCAGGCGACGGCACGCCGTCTCCAGCTCGGCCAGCCGAGCGGCCTCGGCCCGGCGCACCGTCGTGAGCTCGTCGCCGCGCGCCTGGCCGACGGCCCGCAAGCCACCGACCTCCTCGAGTGCCTCCGCCAGCCCCCGCTCCGCCTCGGCCACGGCCGCCTCGAGGCCGGCGTCGGGAACGGGTGCCGGTCTCGCGGCTTCGCGACGCCGGAGCGCGAGGTCGGTCTCGGCGGTGTCGCGCTCGGCCTGCAGCCGTTCCCGATCACGCGCCACCGCCGCAAGATCCGAGGCCAGGCGCGCCTCGCGAAGCTGGAACTGGGTGTGGGCGGACCGAGCCACCTCGTGGGCCACGCGTCGCACCCGCTCGGCATCCGCCCGCGCGCCAAGGGCCGCGGAAAGGGCCGCGGCCTCTGCCTCGGCCTGGGCCAGCTCATCGGTGACCCGGTCCGCCTCGGTTCGGGCCCGGGTCAGCCGCGCGGCCTCGGCCCCATGTCGGACCGACCCATCGTGCCAGCGGCCATGAGCCGCGGCCACGAGCGCCGTCGCAAGCTCGTCGCCGGCCGACGCACGGGTGACCTGCTGCTCGGCCTGGGCGGCCAGCCGACGGGCCTGCGGTCGAAGCTCGGCCAGGATATCGTCGACCCGGCTCAAGTTGTCCTCTGCCTCGGCCAGCTGCTCCTCGGCCTTGCGCCGGCGACGCTCGTGGCGGCGCACGCCGGCAACCTCCTCGAAGAGCGGCCGACGCTCCTCGGGCCGGAGGGCCAGGGCCTGGTCGACCATGCCCTGGCCGATGAACAGGAAGGCGTTGTCGGCGAGGTGGGCCGAGTCGAGGAGCTCGACCAGGTCGCGCAGACGGACCCGCTGCTTGTTGAGCAGGTAGTCGTTCTCGCCCGATCGATACAGTCGACGGCCGAGCTCGAGCACGCGGTATTCGACCGGCAGGAGGCCGTCCTCGTTGTCGAGGACGAGGGTCACGTCGGCCATCCCCAGCGCCGCGCGTCGATCCGAGCCCGCGAAGATCACGTCCTCGCTCTTGCGACTGCGCAGCGCCCTACCCTGCTCGCCGAGGGCCCAGCGGAGGGCGTCGGCCAGGTTGCTCTTGCCCGAGCCGTTCGGTCCGACCACCGCGCTGATCCCCGGCCCGAACTCGACGACGGTGCGCTCGGCGAACGACTTGAAGCCCTGGAGCCGGAGGGCGAGCAGGCGGGCCGGCGCGCTCACGCGGGCGCCGTCTCGCGCAGGCCGGGCAGGGCGGCCTCCGCGGCGGCGATCTCGGCCGACTTCTGGGAGCGGCCCTCCCCCGTCCCGAGGACCCGGCCGCCGACGGAGACCTCGACCCGAAACAGCTTGTCGTGATCCGGGCCGCTGGCGTCCACCAGCCGGTAGGACGGGCGCTCGCCGTTGGTCCGCTGGGTGTGCTCCTGGAGCCGGCTCTTGGCACTCTTCAGGCTCGACAGCGGCGCGTCGCTGAGTAGCTCCGGCTGGGCCTGCTGAAGGACCCAGTCGCGCACCGCCTCATAGCCGAGATCGAGGTAGATCGCGCCAACCAACGCCTCGAACCCCGAGGCGAGGAGCGACACCCGGGTCCGGCCATCCCGGCGGGACTCCCCTTCGCCGAGGCGGAGCGCCTCGCCGAGCTCGATCCGGCGGGCGATCCGGGCAAGACCCTGGGCGCTCACGATAGCTGCCCGTCGGGCCGACAGGACGCCCTCGTCGTCGGTCGGTCGGAGACGGAAGAGCGCCTCGCCGATGACCAGGGTGACGACGGCGTCGCCCAGGAACTCCAGGCGCTCGTTATGTCCGCTGACGCTCTCGCGGTGCTCGTGGAGGAAGCTGCTGTGGGTCAGAGCCTGCTCGAGCAGGTCGAGGTCGATCGGGAGCCCCAGGCGTGCCGCGAAGGTCTCGGCCGAACGCATCGGGCGCGGGCGGGTCTCCCCGCTAGGAGGCGCGCTCGTCGATGTATTCGACGGCGTCGCCGACGGTCCTGATCTTCTCCGCGTCCTCGTCGCTGATCTCAGTCCCGAACTCCTCCTCGAGACTCATGATCAACTCGACCAGGTCCAGCGAATCGGCGTTGAGGTCGTCGACGAACGACGCCTCGGGCTTGACGTCATCTTCTTCGACGCCGAGCTGTTCGACCACGATCTTCTTGAGGCGCTCGTACGTGGTGGCCACTGACACTCTCCTCCGAGCTCGACCGCCCGGTCAGGCGCCGGGTCTGTCCCTTGCGATCCTGCCCAGCACGCCATTCATCAGGCGTCGCGCCGGGTCGCCACTGTAGGTGCGGGCGAGGTCGACCCACTCGGCGATCGCCACTCGGGCCGGCGTCGTGCCGGAGTGTAGCACCTCACCGATCGCGCAACGCAGGAGCGCGCGATCCATCCGAGCCAGCTGGACGACCGGATATTGGGGCGCGGTGACCCCGATCAGGGCGTCGATCTCGTCCCGCTTGGCAACGACCACGGCAACCAGCCCCCGGGCGAAGGCGGCCGTCTCCAGGTCGCCTTCGATCTCGGCCAGGTGCCGCTCGAGGACCGCCTCGGCCGTGCGTTGACCGAACTCGGCCTCGAAGATGGCCGCGAGGGCCAGCCGCCGCCCGGCTCGCGACGTCCGGGCGCGATCGGACCGGCCCCGCCGGGTCGGTTCGGCCACCATCAGGCGCCGACGCTGTCGACGGCGACCGCAGCGACCTCAGCGTCGCCCAGCTGCGCTGGCTCGCGCTGGAAGGTCTCGGCGATGAGGTCCGGGATGCGCGCCCGGGCGGAGGCCGCACCGACGCCCATGGCGAAGCCGATCATGCGCCGCTTCGCCCGGCCGTGGGTGATGATGACCGTGCCCTTGACCCCCAGTAGGGGCGACCCGCCGAAGCGCTCGTAGTCGAAGATCGAGCGGATCCTGGCGATCCCGGGCTTGAGCAGGGCGTAGGCCAGCGGACCACGCGGCGGACGGCGGAACTCTGCCGCCAGCAGGTCGAAGATGAACGTCGACAGCCCCTCGAAGAACTTGATCGTCACGTTGCCGACCACGGCATCGCACACGACCACGTCGGCCATGTGCTTGACCAGGTCCTTGCCCTCGATGTTGCCCACGAAATGCAGGTCGGAGCGATCGAGCAGCTCCGTGGCCTCAGCGATCCGGGCGTCGCCCTTGCCCTTCTCCTCACCGATCGACAGGAGGGCCACCCGCGGTCGGGTGACGCCGAGGACCTTCTCGGCGAAGAGGGCGCCCATCTCCGCGTACTGGTACAGGTTCTGCCCGCTCGAGTCGGGGTTGGCCCCGATGTCGAGGAACACGAACGGTCCGGTCGCTGTGATCATCTGGACGGCCAGGGCGGGGCGGTCGACGCCGGGCAGGCGGCCCAGCCGGAGGACCGCGGCGGCCATCCCCGCGCCGGTGTGCCCGGCCGTGACCACGCCGTCGGCCTCGCCCCGGCGCACGAGGTCGACGGCGACCAGGATCGATGCGTCCTTCTTCTCGCGCAGGGCACGTGCGGGATGCTCGTCCATCTCGATCACCTGCGAGGCGTGGACGACCGAGACGTTGGCCGCCGGCAAGGCCGCCCCAGCGATCGCCGTGATCCGGTCCCGGTCACCGACGAGCACGATGTCGTCGCCGGGATGCCCGGCCGCATAGGCGAGTGCGCCGTGGACCACTTCCTCCGGACCGTGGTCGCCGCCCATCGCATCGACCGCCAGTCGGATGCGGCGGTCTTCCGCGGTGGCCCGGACGGCGCTCAGGTCCACCGGCTCAGGAGGCCGAGTCGCCCGTCTTTGTCTTTGGCTCGAAGACCTGCCGGCCGCCATAGTAGCCGCAGTTCGGACAGGCGTGGTGCGGGCGCTTCGGCTCGTGGCAGTGCGGACACTCCTCGAGCTTCGGCAGCTCGATCGCGAGGTGGCTGCGGCGCTCGCCCTGGCGCGCATGCGACACGCGTCGCTTCGGGACTCCCATGGTTCGGTGTGGCTCCTTTCGGGTCCGGCCTGGGCGCGTGCTGTGCCGCCGCGGACGGGGTCATCGGGTCGAGGGCCGGTCGCCGGTCGCGTGGCGAGAGGGGCCGACGCGAGAGTTTACGCCGTCTCGTCGTCGGCGTCGACTCGGAACGCCTTGAGCGCCTCGAGCCGGGGGTCGATCGGCGCCTCGCCGTGGTCGTGCGGGCCCGAGGACAGCTCTTCACCGCACTCCGGGCAGAGGCCGGGGCAATCTGGCCGGCACAGCGGCGCGATCGGCTCGGCAAGGAGGATCGCCTCGCGAAGGAACGGCTCGAGCTCGATCTCGTGGCGGCGTGTCAGCCGGGCGATCTCCGGCTCGTCGGCATGGTCGAGCGGCGCCCCCGTGGCGAGGTCGACGATGGGCAGCGCCTCCTCGTCGATGTCCTCGGCGACCTCGACTTCGATCGGCCGGAGGCAGCGGCTGCAGGTCTCGGCCAGGGTCGCCCGGACGTCGCCGTCAACGAGCAGGCCGCGGTTGGTCCGGGTCAGCCGGAACCGGGCGTCGGCGGGTCGGGCCAGGGTCAGCTCGTCGCCCAGGTCGAGGTCGACGTCGTCGAACGCGTGGTCCCGGACCGACCCGCCCGGCTCTGCCAGCAGGCTCGCTACGTTGACGGTGAGCGTGTCCCGGGGACTGGCGTCACGACCTGACGGGCCGGGACGCGCGCGCTTCCTCTTGCTCTTCGTCATTCCACGCGTCCTCGTCCTCGTCGTCTTCGGTCGGCCCGTCGTCCAACGCACCGGGCGCAACCGGCAGGGTGCGCCGCTCATCGAGGAGCGTGATCCCCTTCTTGATGCTCTGGAGGGTCTTGACGACCTCGCCCTCGAGCCCGATCAGCACGGCCGCCGCGTACTCATCGGCGCCGCGTCGGATCTCCGCCGACTCGTTCTGGGCCAGGGAGATGATCCGACCGCTCTCTTGGTCGGCCGCAGCGGTCAGGCCACGCTCCTCGATCAGGAAGGCCGCCTGCTCCTGGGCGCTGGCGACGATCCGCTCGGCCTCCTCCTGGGCCTTCTCCATGATCCGCTCGCCTTCGCTGTTGATCCGCTTGGCGGCCCGGATCTCCTCGGGGATCGCCGCGCGGAGCTCGTCGATCAGGTCGAAGGCGGCGTCCTTGTCGATGACCACGTTGTTTGTCATCGGGAGCTTCTTGCCGCTGGCGATCAGGGTCTGCAGCCGGGTGACGAGGAAGATGATGTCGATCGGACCGGCCCTCCTCGAGCGCTGACCGGTGCCGTTGACGGCCCGGCTCGCTGGATTATGGCACCCGCCCGGCGCCCCCGTGCCCCGCGGTCAGCCGGCGGCGTCCAGGGCGGCCAGCGCCGCAGCTGCCGCCGGCGGGACCATGCCGCTCACGTCGCCGCCGAATCGGGCGATCTCCTTGACCAGGCTCGAGCTGACATAGCCCTGCTCCAGGGAGGTCATGAAGAACACGGTGTCGACGTCGGGGGCAAGGATCCGGTTGTTGTGGGCGAGCTGCATCTCGGTCTCGAAGTCGGACACGGCGCGCAGCCCGCGGACCATGAAGCCGGCCCCGACCGCCCGGCAGAAGGTCACGGTCAACCCGTCGAACGTGCTCACGTCGACTCGTTCGGCAAGGGCGGGCCCGGCCGCGGCCAGCGATGCCCGGATGATGGCCACTCGCTGCCCGGTGTCGAGCAGGGGCGACTTGCGCGGGTTCTCGAGGACCGCCACCACGACCCGGTCGAACACGGCGACGGCCCGGTGCAGGACGTCGACGTGGCCATTCGTGATCGGATCGAAAGAACCGGGGTAGACCGCGAGGCTCATCCGCCCTCCCGACGATAGAAGGTGAGGCCGGTCTCGCCGAAGCGCCGGTCGCGCTCGGATGCTAACAGGCCGACCACCGCTGGCGGACGATCGCGCCAGAAGTGCTTAGCCACGACCCTGGCGCCGGGGACCAGGATCCGGCCCTCATCGTCGGCCCCGAGGATGGCCAGCAACCGCCCGAGCAGGTCGGCCTCGGCGTAGGGCGGATCGATGAAGGCGAGGTCGAACGGTCCGCCGCCCGGCTGCGGCTCGGTCAGCCAGGCCTCAGCCTCCGCCCGGATCACCTGGGCACGCTCCCCGGCCAGGCCGGTCCCGGCGAGGTTCTCGGCGATCGTCCCGATCACCCGTCGGTCGCGCTCGACGAAGGTGGCTCGGGCCGCTCCGCGCGACAGAGCCTCGATCCCGGCGGCGCCGCTGCCGGCGCACAGGTCGAGGAAGGCGGCCTCTGGCAGGTCCGGCTCGAGGACGGCGAAGAGCGTCTGCTTGACCCGATCGCCCAACGGCCGGGTCCCCTCCCCCGGCGCGACCAGCCGCCGCCCCCGGGCAATGCCGGCGATGACCCGGCCGGCGTCAGCCATCGACCGACGCCCCGGCGGAGGCCGGCCTCACGCCGCGCTCTCTGGCTCGCCGGCCGCGATCCCCTCGAGCCAGCCGGCGGCGAGCTCGTGGCGGAGCGGCTCCAGGCCCGGACAGCTGAGCTCGCCGGCTGCGTCGAGGAGCGCCTCCGCGTGACGCCGGGCATCGGCCGCCAGGACGCGGTGATCGGCGCGCTGGAGCGACGCGATGCGCAGGCGCGGCAGGCCACTTTGGGCGAGCCCGAGGACGTCGCCCTCGCGACGCAGCTCGAAGTCGGCTTCCGCGAGCGCGAACCCGTCGAGTGTCCGGGCGACCGCCACCAGGCGGGCCTGCTCGGTCGTCTCGGGCGCCCGGCGACCGGCCACGAGCTCGTCCCAGGCGCGTGTGCTCGGGGCAGCGTCCGAGACCAGCGCCGCGTACGACGCGGCCGTTCCCCGGCCGACTCGGCCGCGGAGCTGGTGGAGCTGGGCCAGGCCGAACCGATCGGCACCCAGGACGGCCATGATCGTCGCCTCGGGGACGTCGACGCCGACCTCCACCACCGTGGTGCCGACCAGCACGTCCAGGCCGTCGAGCCCGCCGTCGCGGAAGCGGCTCATCTCGGCGTCCCGGTCGGTGGCCTTCATCCGCCCGTGGACGAGGCCCACCCGGAGCGGGGCGAGAAGTGCGCGCAGGCGCTCCGCCTCGCTCTTGGCCGCGACCGCGCCCTCGTCGTCCGAGTCCTCGATGGCCGGGACCACGACGAAGGTGCGGTGGCCCTCGGCCGCCTGGGCCCGGACGAACTCCCACATCCGGTCGATGTCGGCCGGGTGGCGGATCCCCGTCTTGATCGGGATGCGCCCCTCCGGCGAGGTCCGCAGATCGGTCACGTCGAGGTCCGCGTAGACGACCTGGCCAAGGGTCCGCGGGATCGGCGTCGCCGTCATCAGCAGGACGTGGGAGGCGCTGCCGCCGGCCTTCGCCTCGAGCTGGCCGCGCTGCTCCACCCCGAAGCGATGCTGCTCGTCGATGATCACCAGGCCCAGATCGGCGAAGCCGACCCGCTCCTGGAGCAAGGCGTGGGTCCCCACCACCACGCCGGCGCGACCGTCGGCGATCGCCTCCAGGGCGTTGCGGGTCCCGGCGGCGCTGAGCGACCCGGTGAGGAGCGTGACGGGGATGCCAAGTCCGTCGAGCAGGTCGCCGACGGTGGCACAGTGCTGGCGGGCCAGGAGGTCGGTCGGGGCGAGCAGGGCACCCTGCCGCCCGGCGCCCGCGACGAGGGCCAGAGCGTAGGCGGCCACGGCGGTCTTGCCCGAGCCGACATCGCCCTGGAGCAGCCGGAGCATCGGCTCGGCCCGGGCCAGGTCGGTGCGGATGGCGACGGTCGCGGCCAGCTGGTCGGCGGTCAGCGCGACGTCCCGCCCGATCTTGCGTGACAGGGATGAGATGAGGACGGATCGAACCTCGATGTCCCGCTCGTCCTCGACGATCAGTGGCTGCGCCCTGGAGCGGACTCGCTGGCGACGCCGTGCGACCATGCCCAGCTGGAGGGCCAGCAGCTCGTCGAAGGCCACCCGCCGGAGGGCGGCGTCGAGCGCCTCGGGGTCCGCGGGGTAGTGGGCGCCCTCGATCGCCCGGCCGATCCCGACCAGGCCTTCCTCGCGGCGCAGATCGGCCGGCAGGTACTCGGGGTAGGCCAGTCCGGCCCGATCGATCGCCTCGCGCATCGCCAGGCGCAGGCGCGGGGCGGCGATCCCGGCGGTCAGTCGATAGATCGGGACGATCCGGCCGGCGTGGAGCAGGTCCCCCTCGCCATCCTCGCGCTGGAACTCGGGGTCGTCGAAGACCACGGCGAAGCCCCGCTTCTTGAGCCGGCCGCTGATGACCAGCCGGTCGCCGGCGGCAATTCGGCGCTCAATGTAGCGTCGTCCGAACCAGACCGCCTCGGCCTCGCCGGTCTCGTCGCGGACCATGGCGACCGTGCGTTGGATCCTGCGTCGGAATCCCTGCTCCACGCGGATCGAGCGGACCTCGACCCGACTGCTCACCTGCTCGCCGTCGGCCCGGCCCATGAGCTCGGCGATCGTCTCCATCCGGCGCCGATCGTCATAGCGCCGGGGCAGGTGGAACAACAGGTCGCGAACCGTCTCGATCCCCAGGCGCGGCCCGACCCGGCGGATGGCCGCCGCGCCGCTCAGGCCGCTCGCGCCGAGGGGCGTGACCAGCAGCGTGACGGGATCGGTCGGCGGCGGCGGGGCGGGCGGACGACGGGCGGGCGTTCTCGCGACCCCCGGCGATGACGGTCGTCGCGGACGGACCGGTGGCACCGGCTATTCCGCCGAGATGAGGTACCGGTAGTGCGGCTGGCCGCCGTGGCGGACCTCGACCTCGACTCCGGGACGCGACTTGGAGATCCGTCCGGACAGGTCCTGGGCCTCGGCCAGGTCTGCCTCGTCACCGTACAACAGAGTCACCAGCTCGATCCCGGCGGGCAGGGTCGCGATGGCAGTCAGGATCGCCTCCTCGCGATCGTCGTCGGCAGAGACCAGCCCCTCGTTCGGATCCAGGACGATGGTCTGGCCCCTGCGCACGGCCCGGCCGCCTAGCCTGGTGTTGCGCAGCGCCGTCGTGACCTGGAGGGTCGCGAGATCGCGACCACGCTCGGTCATGTTCGCGACGTTGTCCGCGGCGGGTCGGTCGGCGTCGAGCGCGAGCAGGGCGGCGAACCCCTCGGCCGCATTGCGGGTCGGGATCACGTGGACCGTCCCCTTGGCCAGGGTGACGACCTGCCGGGCGGCGAGGATCACGTTCGAACCGTTGGAGAGGAGGAGGACCTCGTCGGCGTTGATCGCGTCGACTGCCGCGAGGAGCTCGCCGGTGCTCGGGTTGGCCGCCTGGCCGCCCCGAACGATGGCCGCCACCCCGAGGTCGTGGAAGATCCGGGCCAGCCCCTCCCCCGCCGCGACCGCGACGACAGCGAGTGGCACTCGCGGGCCCTTCCGGACCCCAGGCGAGAAGGTCGTCTGACCCGACTCAGCGTCGTGGCGGTCCGAGCGCTTGCGCTTCGAACCGTTCCGGCCCGCACGGGCAACACCGGCCTCGAGATCGGGCGCCGTGACTGGCTCCGCTGCGGTGAACTCCGCCGCCCGGACCTCGCGCACGTCGCGGACCTGCTCGTCCAGGTTCTCGACCGTGATCCGGCTCAGGGTGCCGAGGCGCAGGCCGAGCGAGATGACCTCGTCCGGCCGCTCGCTGTGGACGTGGACCTTGACCGCCTGGGCGTCGCCGGCCACGAGGACCGAGCCGCCCATCGATCCGAGCTGGTCGCGAAGTTCGTCGATGTCGAGGGAGTTCCCCAGGGAAGGCTGGAGCAGGAACATCGTTTCGTAGCCGTAGGCCTCGTCGGACTCAGCCGTCACACGTGCGCGCCTGGCTGACGACCGGTCGCCCGCCGGCACGGCTCCAACCTCGCGCCGCCGCACGGTGTACGCGTGCGCTCCCTCGAGGAGCCGGTACAGCCCTTGGCCGCCCGAGTCGACGACGCCCGCCTCGCGCAGGATCGGCAGCAGGGCGGTCGTGGAGGCGACGGCCCGGTCGGCCGCCGCGACGGTCGCCGCGAGGACCGCCTGGATGTCCTCGTCCCGCTGGGCGGCCGTATCGGCCGCCGCTGCAGCCTCGCGGATCACGGTCAGGATCGTGCCCTCGATCGGGTGCTTCACCGCTGCGTAGGCCATCTCGGATCCGAGCCCGAGCGCCCGTGCCAGATCCAGGCCATCGATCTGCTCCCTGCCGGCGATGGCCGTGGCCATCCCGTTAAGGATCTGCGACAGGATCACTCCGGAGTTGCCGCGGGCCCCCATGAGCGCACCGAAGCTGATCGAGGCGGCCACTCGATCGGCCGACGTGTCGGTGGATCGGCGGGCCTCGTCGAGGGCGACGCCCACCGTCGCGACCATGTTCGAACCGGTGTCGCCGTCGGGGACGGGGAAGACGTTGAGGTCGTTGATCTCGTCGACGTGGGCCTCGAGGTTGGCGACTGCCGCGGCGAATGCGGCCAGGAGCGCGTGTCCATCCCAGCTGGGCTGGGATCCGAGAGAACGGTCGCGGACCGATCGCTCGGTCATAGGCCGACTGCCTCCGTGGTGGGCTCCCGGGACGATCGCCGATCGGGATGGCGAACTCGATGTGCTATCGTACCGCCTGCTCGGGCCCCTCGCGACCCGGCCATCCGACCACGTTCGATCCCTGAGGACCACATGGCCCGCGCATGCGCCATCTGCGGCAAGGTCTCGATGGGCGGCTTCAACCCGCAGTCGTCGGGCATGAACCGCGTTCGAGCCCACCGCCGTTACCAACCGAACCTCCAGCCGCTGATCGTCGCGACCCCCAAGGGCGAGGCCAAGCGGCAGCTCGTGTGCACCCGCTGCCGGCGGACCATCGCCAAGGCCAGCCGCTAAGGGCCTCGCCGGAGCCCTACCGCCGGAGCCGTTAGTCGGGCCT
The DNA here is from genome assembly GCA_039931975.1 of Chloroflexota bacterium. Taxonomy (GTDB): domain Bacteria; phylum Chloroflexota; class Limnocylindria; order Limnocylindrales; family CSP1-4; genus Chersky-267. The sequence goes on from JBDTQW010000046.1 coordinate 14,293, forward strand.
CGGCCGATCGTCCGTGTCCAGCCAGATCGTGAACGGGCCGTCGTTGACCAGCTCGACCTTCATCTCGGCCCCGAAGCGCCCACGCGCGACCGTCACGCCGAGTCTCTCGAGAGCGCTCGCGAAGCGCTCGTAGAGCGGGATCGCCACCTCCGGTGCTGCCGCGCCGGTGAAGCCCGGGCGGCGACCGCGCCTCGTATCTGCGAACAACGTGAACTGGCTGATGACGAGGGCCTCACCTGCCACGTCCAGCAGGGAGCGGTTCGTCCGACCCGTCTCGTCCGCGAAGATCCGCAGCCCGGCGATCCGGCGGGCGAGCGCATCGCTCACCTCGGCGTCGTCGTCCGGCCCGACCCCAAGGAGCACGACCAGTCCCTCGCCGATCGAGCCGATCGGGGCGTTGTCGACGCGGACCTCGGCTCGGGATACTCGCTGGAGCAACGCGCGCACGTCTGACCTAACGGCTGAGCAGGCCCGTGGCGGCTCGCCACCCGCCACCGAGGATCGCCAGCCAGGGCACGAGGTAAAGCGCCGTGCTGCCGCCACCGAGGGCACCGGTCGTGTTCATCCAGTAGGCGGCCACGGCGCCGAGCCCGGCCGCGACCAGGCCCTGGGCCACGACCGGCCAGCGGACCCGCCGACCGAGCCGGGCCAACGCCCCGGCATCGCCCGCCGCGACCGCGTCGACGCCGGCCTCCAGCTCGTCGTCGGCGGCGTTGTCGATCACCCGTCGGAACCACGCCGGAGCGTGGATGACCGCCCAGTAAGCCGCCCCGGCGTACGCCAGGCCGCCGAAGATGTCGACGACGTAGTGGTCGGCGAGGTAGACGATCGAGAACCAGACGCAGACCGAATACGCCAGAAGGATCCAGCCCACCCGCCCGAACGCCCGCCGGGCGAACAGGAAGCCCAGAAATGGGAAGCCGGCGTGGAGCGAAGGGAAGGCCGCGACCTGATTGGGGTTGATGTCGTAGATCGTGTAGCTGTAGATGTACCGGCCTTCGAAGCCGAAGAAGCCGGCCAGCTGATCGAAGCCCTGCTCCTTGAGATAGAGGATCGCCGGCCGGCCGTCGGGGCCGGGCAGGTAGCCGTGCTCGGCCGCCCACCATGGTGGCGCGACCGGCAGGAGAACGTAGGTCACGAAGCCGGCCATCGCGAGCAGGATGAGGGCGGCCGTGAAGTCGTAGTAGACCCGTCGCCGGCGGAGCCACAGGAAGAACCCGACTGCGATCGGGAACGGGAAATGCAGGAAATAGAAGATGGTCGCGACCGAAGCCAGGATGTCCGGGCCGGTCCCGGGATGAAGCGCATCCTGGAGGACCTGGGTCGGCACGTGGCCCAGGAAGACGGCCCGCTCGACGGCCAGGACGTCGGTGACGTGGACGGCCAAGCCGATGTTGTCGGCGTAGCCGCGCATCAGCTCGTAGGCGAAGAACAGGCCGATGAACGGGATCCAGTCGCGCAGGAACAGCCGCCCGCGACCGAGCAGCACGGCGGCCAGGCCAAGCGCGACGAGGAGCACGTCGGGGGTGATCGACACGCCCCGGACGAGCATCAGCGCCGACAGGATGACGATGTACGCGGCGACGGCCCAGAGCAGGATCCGGTCGTTGCGCCGCCCGAGTCCCGCCGCTTCGGTCGTGTCGGTCGTGTCGGTCACGTCCGTGTCGGCTCGAGCGAGGCCCGCCAGGCATCGGCCTCCGCATAGGCCGCCTCGCGCTCGGCGGCATAGCGATCCAGGGTCAGCGCCTCGACCTGGTGCGGGACCAGCAGCTCGTAGTCGCGGACGCCGTCGGGGTTGATCCGGCCGTCGGCACGGAGCATGAGGACCGGGATGCCGCCCGCCTCGATCGTCGCCCGCAGCTTGGTCCCGACCTCGATCGGCAGGCTGGCGATGCTCCGCCACTCGTCGCGTGGGATCGGTGGCTTGCCCTTGTTCAGCTGGAAGGCGTAGCCCTCGTCGGCCAGCGCCTTGATCAGGCGGGTCTCGCGGCCCATGTCGTGACCGGGGTGGAACAGGGCCGAGCCGACGACCAGGACGTCGACCCCCAGCCCGCCGACGTATTCGGCCGTCTCGCGGTTGATCCCGCCGTCCACGTGGACCTCGCCGCCCAGCGGCAGGTAGCTCAGCAGCTCGCGCGCCCCAACGATCTTGCGTGCGGCGTCGGGCATGAACGGCTGACCGCCAAAGCCGGGCTCGACGGTCATGACGAGGATGACGTCGAGCAGCTCGCGGTACTTGGCCAGGGCGCGGACCGGGGTCTTGGGCTTGATCGCCAGGCCGGCCGCGCGACCGGCCTGGCGGATCCGCCGCAGGGTCGGCTCGATGGGCTCATCGATCTCGACATGGAACGTGATCGAATCGCAGCCGGCCTCGATGAACTCCTCGATGTAGCGACCCGGCTCGCTGATCATCAGGTGGGCATCGAAGGGCAGCTCGGTGCGTGGCCGGAGCTGCTTGATCGTCTTCCAGCCGAAGGTCAGGTTCGGGACGAAATGGCCGTCCATCACGTCGAGGTGGATCCGGTCGGCGCCGGCCTTCTCGACCCGCCGGACGGCGTAGGCCAGGTTCGACAGGTCGGCGTCGAGGATGCTCGCGCTGAGGCGGGCCCGGCCGGTGCCCACCGTCAGCCGCCGACCGCGCGCAGGGCCGCCACGCTGTCGCGGACCAGCAGCTCGCGTCGCCGGGCGACGCTCGGAGCGGCCGGCTCCCCCGCGCGCTCGGCGGCCAGCTGCCCGCAGGCCGCCCCGATCTCCTGGCCGCGGTTGCGCCGGATGGTGACGGCGATCCCGTCGCGCCGCAGCCGCGCGGCGAACTGCTCGATCCGCGGCATCGGGCTGGCCGACCACGGCGTGTGCGCGACCGGGTTCATCGGGATGAGGTTCACGTGACACAGATCGCCCCGCAGCAGGTCGGCCATCGCGTCCGCATCGGCCGGCGTGTCGTTGATGCCGTCGATGAGGGTGACCTCGTACGAGATCCGCCGGCCCGTTGCGGCGGCGTGATCGCGGGCCGCGCCGACGACCTCGGCCACGGGCCAGCGCCGGTTGAGCGGGACCAGCACGTCACGCAGAGGGTCGCGCGCGGCGTGCAGGCTGACGGCCAGCGTGAATTGCGGACCGAGGCTGGTCAGTCGCCGGATCCCGGGCACGACCCCGCTGGTGCTGACGGTGATGTGGCGCGCCCCCAGCCCGAACCGGCGCCGGTCGGACAGCGCGGTGACCGCCTCAAGGACCCGGTCGAGGTTGAGCAGCGGCTCGCCCATGCCCATGAAGACGACGTTGGTGAGGCGTCGACCGCCCGCGGTCAACCGACGCGCCGCCGCCCGGACCTGGTCGACGATCTCGGCCGTCTCGAGGTCGCGGGTGAAGCCGAGCTCACCGGTGGCGCAGAACGGGCAGCCGACGGCGCAGCCGGCCTGGCTCGAGATGCACACCGTATGCCGTTCGCGGTTGCCGGCCCGGGCGGGGTAGTGCATGAGGACGGACTCGACCAGCGCACCGTCCGACAGGCGATGGAGCGCCTTCTCGGTCAGGTCGCCGTCGGACAGCCGAAGCTCGGTGTCGGCCAGCGTGTCGAACCGGAACGCGCCGTCGAGCTGCGCGCGGAGGGCGGCCGGCAGGGTCCGGGCCGCGGCCGCGTCCTGCGCACCGCCGGCCCACAGGGCATCGGCGATCTGGCGGCCGCGATAGGCGGGCTCGCCGCGTTCGGCCAGCCAGGCCGTGAGCGCGTCCGGCTCCAGACCGGACATGCCCGGCCTGGGGTCGCGAGGAGGGCCGACCGGTGGCCCGGGCGGAGCGCCCAGGACGACGGCCGGGGGGGCGTCGGTCACGCGGCGCATTGTCGCACGGAGGTCGGGCCGGCTCGACCGGTGGTCGATGGGTCAGTCTGAGCTGCGCGTTACGAGCCGCCGGCCACGGCCTCTCAGGAACTCCTCGCCCGACATCCGGCGACCGCTCGCGGGCTGGACCTCATCCAGCACGAGCCGGCGATCGCACGTCGTCAGCGCCGGGAGCCGGTCGTGCAGGACCAACCGGCCCGGTTCGTCCTCGAACGCGAGCGCACTCGGCGTGGCCCGCCAGACGGTCAGGCGGCCGGCATCCGTGTCCACGTAGCTCCCCGGCCACGGCTGAAACGCGCGGACCTGGCGGGCGAGCTCGAGTGCCGGCCGACCCGGGTCGAGCCGGCCGTCCTCCTTGCGCAACAGCCGCGTCTGCGTGGCCGCGGACTCGTCCTGGGGCCGCGCGGTCAACGAGCCATCCAGCCAGGCCGGGAGGGAGCGCGCCACGAGCCGCGCGCCGGCTCGCGCCGCGTGAGCCTCCAGGTCCGGCGCCGTCTCCGATCCGCGCAGGGACCAGGCTTCCTCCGCCACGATCGGGCCGGTGTCGAGCCCGGCGTCCATCCGGATGATCGTCACGCCGGTGGTCGGATCGCCGGCCACGATCGCCGCCGGGATCGGCGATGCCCCGCGATGCCTGGGCAGGAGCGACGGATGGACGTTCAGGATCCCGTGGCTCGGCAGCTCGAGGATCGCGGCGGGCACGATCTGGCCGTAGTCGGCGAGGACCCCGAGATCCGGATGGAGCGCGGCGATCTCACGGATGGCCGCCTCATCGCGGATCCGGGCCGGCTGGAGCAGGCCCAGGCTGAGCTCCCGCGCGCGGGCGGCGACCGGCGTCGGGCTCAGGGCGGCGCGTCGCCCGGACGGGCGGTCCGGCGCGGACACGACCCCCACCAGGTCCACGTCGGGGGCGGCCACCAGGGCTTCAAGGATCGGCACGGCGAACTCGCCACTGCCGAAAAAGACGGTCCGCGCGGGGCCGTCGGCGGTGCTCAGCGGCAGCCTGCCGCCAGGCTCAGGCGAGCGCGCCCTGGGCCTCGCGGATGGCCTCGTCCTCGTCCCCTTCGCCGACGCCGACGGGGATCAGCTCGTCCATCGACTCGAGGTAGTCGATATAGAGCTTGCCATCGAGGTGGTCGAGCTCGTGCTGCATCGCCCGCCCGAGGAGCCCGGCTCCGGCCACCTTGAACTTCTTGCCACGGCGGTCCTGGGCCACGACCCAGACCTTCTCGCGACGGGTGACGTAGGCCACGTAACCGGGCACCGACAGGCACCCTTCGAGGTCGCGGTCATCGCCGATGGACCGGACGATCCTGGGGTTGACCAGCTCGTACAGCCGATCTTCGATCTCGACGACGCAGGCTTGCTTCGCCTCGCCGATCTGGGGCGCGGCCAGGCCGACCCCCGGGGCGTGGCGCATCGAGTCGGTCAGATCGTCGAGGAGCTCGTGGAGGTACTTCCCGAAGCTGTCGACGGGATCGCCCTTCAGGCGCAGCCGCGCGTCACCGAGCAACAGGATGGGTTTCACGCTCATGGCCGGGAAGTATAGCGAAGGCGGCCCTTGGTCCCGGGGCCTGCTCGAGGTGTCCGGCGCGCCGAATGGGACCGCGACTAGCGGCCGGAGAACCCGAACCGGCGGACGCGCCCCGGTGCGCTGGCTGGGCCGTCCGTCCGGAGGCCCCTGGCCCGGAGCGTCCGGTCGATCTCAGCGTGAAGTCGTCCGCCCTGGGGCTGCCGGTCGAGCCATTCGAGATAGCCGGGGTCCACGCGAGCGATCTCACCGATCGACCAGCCGATATGGCGCCCGAAGTCGAGGACCGTCCCCGACGGTTTCCCGGGTGGCGGCCCGGCGCCGCCCTCGCCGTTCGGACCGACTCGCCAGTTCGGCCCATAGGGCTCCGCCGGGCGACGCGGCCGCTGCGAAGCGTCGGCACTGCCGCCGCCGTCGGACGAGGTCGTCCCGGATCGGTTTGCCGTGCCGGAACGGCCGGGCGTGTCCACGATGACGCCGGCGAGATGGGTCCGGTCGAACGTGGCCCGGCGCACGGGGTCGCCCAGGGTCTCCCAGGCGGCGTTCAGACGGGCCATCTGGGCACTTGCCGCGGGATCGTCGGAGAGGTCGGGATGGAGCCGCCGAGCGAGCGTGCGGTAGGCCGTCTGCACGGCGTCGTGTGTCGCATCCTGGCTGACCAGCAGGACGGCGTACGGATCGAACCGCTCGGGCATCCCCCGCTCTTCTCCAGTCTGGGCAAACTCCCCCGGTGAGTGTGCCCACCGGAAATCCGAACGTACG
>JBDTQW010000047.1:0-19566 GCA_039931975.1 Chloroflexota bacterium
CAATCGACGACTTCATCCGACTCAACGCCAACGGCGCGGCCGCCCCGGTCGACACCACCATCTTCGTGGTCCTCGGCGCGGTCATCGGCTCGGTCACCTTCACCGGTTCGCTGATCGCCGGGGGCAAGCTCCAGGGCCTGATCGCGGGCAAGCCGATCGTCGTTCCCGGCGGCCAGATCGTGACCGTGGCGATCGCGGCCATCGCCGTGGCCGGGACCGCCGCCCTCATCCTGGGCGCCGCGGGCGTGCTGACGTTGTCGAGCAGCGCCACGCTCGCGATCCTCACCGTGGTCGTGGCCGCCGGCCTGGTCTTCGGGGTCACGATGGTCCTGCCCATCGGCGGGGCCGACATGCCGGTGGTCATCAGCCTGCTCAACTCGTTCACCGGAACGGCCGCGGCGATGGCCGGGTTCGTCATCCAGAACCCGGTCCTGATCATCTCGGGCGCCCTCGTCGGCGCCTCGGGCGCGATCCTGACCAAGCTCATGGCCGACGCCATGAACCGATCGGTGCTCAACATCATGATCGGTGGATTCGGCGGTGGAGATGCGATCGCCGATGCCACGACCGGGCCTGGAGGGTCGGTCCGCGAGGTGTCGGCCGACGACGTGGCGATCCAGCTGGCCTACGCCCAGCACGTCATCGTCGTTCCCGGCTATGGGCTGGCCGTCGCCCAGGCGCAGCACCAGGTGCGCGAGCTGGCGGAGCTGCTCGAATCCCGCGGGGTCGACGTGAAGTACGCCATCCATCCGGTTGCGGGGCGGATGCCCGGGCACATGAACGTGCTCCTGGCAGAGGCCAACGTGCCCTACCCCCAGCTCAAGGAGATGGACGAGATCAACCCCGAGTTCGACCGGGCCGACGTGGCCCTGGTCGTCGGCGCCAACGACGTGACGAACCCGGCGGCGCGGCGGCCCGGCTCACCGGTCTCGGGCATGCCCATTCTCGACGTCGATCACGCCAAGTCGATCGTGGTGATCAAGCGATCGATGGGCCGGGGCTACGCCGGGATCGACAACGAGCTGTACAGCGACCCCAAGACGGGGATGCTGTTCGCCGACGCCAAGGACGGGCTCCAGGCGCTGGTCGCCGCGGTCAAGGCGGTCTGACGGGCCGGCCCTGGGTCGGCGGCCGGGGCCCTCAGACGCGGGGGCCCTTCTTCTTCCGCTTCGGGTCCACGGCCGGCTCGGCGGCCACCGACATGACCGGTGCAGGCCGGCCGAACCGACTCGTGGTCCGACCGTCGCCCGTGCGGCCGAGGGCCATCGGCACCCCCTGGACGGCATCTGCCTCCTCGTGCCGGATGACCAGTGGGGCGAGCGTCCCCAGCGACTCGGCCACCACGACGGCGTCGTCGCCCGTCGCGATCCGGAAGTCCGCGGGCGGGTTGATATACGACTTGCCGCCGCGGCTGATCGACAGGAGCGTCGCCCGGTGCTCTGACCGGAGCTGGGCGCTGACCTGGTCGACGGACAGCCCGATATACCCGTCGGGGATGGCGATCCGATACAGCTCGGAACCCTCGCCGCCCGACACGATGTCGGCGACCAGCTCGGTCAGTCCGGGATAGAGCGCCGACCGGGCCAGCAGCCGGGCGCCGACCTGCGATGAGACCAGGAGCTCGTCGACATGAGCCCGCCGGAAGTGGTCGGCGTGACGCGGGTTGTTGACCTCGGCGACCGTCCGGACGCCGGGCGCGACCGACTCGATGGCCATGACCGTGAGGATCGAGCGCATGTCGCTGTCGTTGGAGTCATCCGTCGGGAAGACGAGGGCGGCAGATGCCTGGGCGATGCCGGCGCGCTCGAGATCGGCCGGTTCGGTCGGATCACCCTTGACGAAGTACACGCCGTCGCCGGCCGGGTTCTTGTCGAGCGTCGCGATGAGCACGATCTTGACCTGATAGGCGTCGGTCTTGAGCTCCTGGATCAGGTCCCGGGCGGTGGCGTTCCAGCCGCACACGATGACGTGGCCCTCGTAGCCGGATGCGCCCATACCCTGGCCCTCCTTGAGCAGGAAATCGATGACGATGGCGATGAGCGCTCCGGTGATCGTCCCGAAGAGCGCGACCCCGAACAGGATCAGCAGCCAGCTGATGATCCAGCCGGCCGGCGACACGATGTACGACGCGTCGCCCTGGCCGAGGACCGTGGTCAGCCCCCAGTAGAACGACGTCCCGAAGGAGCCCAGGGTCACCGGTTTCTCGATCAGGGTGACCAGCACCGCGGCGATCGCGACGATGGCCAGGATCCCCTCGACCAGGGTGAGGAAGAAGCGCCGATCGACCTGGCCGCGCGCGCGACGGCTGTAGAATTGGATCCGGCGCATGGCCGGCGTGCCGAAGAAGCGGGAACGGAGTCGTCGAAACATCGGACGCCGAGTCTAGCGGCTCGAGGCGATGCCCTAAATCATCCAGACCGCACCTATTCCACCAGGCTCGCCGACTCCAGGAGCTCGATGTCGGGCAGGCCGGTGATCAGCTCGACCAGGCGGTCCACGTGGAATCCAGGCGGCAGCCGCAGCTCGAGCTCGACCTCGTAGCGGTTCTTGCCCTGCCGCTCGCTCTGGATCCCGGCCAGCTCGACCCGGTGTGCGGCGAGCTCGCGGGTCAGCGCGCCCAGCGGCTCCAGGCCGTCGAGCTGGAGACGAACCCGGAGGTTCCGCGCCTGGCCGATGTGCAACCGCTCGACGATCCAGTTCAACGGCCACAGGCTGAACAGGACGATGGCGGTCCCGACGACGGCGATAAGCAGCTGGCCGGCACCCGCCGCCATCCCGACGGCCGACGTCGCCCAGAGGCTACCGGCCGTGGTCAGTCCGCGGATCGACGTCCCGTACTTGATGATCGCGCCGGCCCCGAGGAAGCCGATCCCGGTCACGACCTGCGCGGCGATGCGCGTCGGATCAGGGGCCGTCCCACTTCCGGCAGCCAGCACGTCGACGAACCCGTACACCGACAGGACGGTAAACAAGGCCGAGCCGAACGACACGAGCAGGTGGGTCCGCATCCCGGCCGGGTGCCGGTGGATCTCGCGCTCCAGCCCGATCAGCGCGCCGAGCGCGGAGGCGACGATCAGCCGGAAGGCGAGGTCGGCCTGAAGGGTGAGCGCGTCGGACTCGAACATCGGCAGAGGAGCCTCGCGAGGGGTGCCGGAGTCCAGCCTAGCCGACTACCGGTACCTCTGGGTGGCATGGTGCTGACCCTGGTGTCATGGCTGACGCGGTCGGCCTCCCGTAGCCTCACGGCCCATGTCTTCCCCCACTCCCGGTCGGCTGAGCCGCGTGGTCGTCCCGCCGGACATCTTTCGCGACGGATCGATCCCCGCCCACGAGTCGCCAGGTCGCAAGCTGCTCATCCGCGGCTGGGCCCTGTTCGCGATCGCGTTCAGCGCGACCTATCTCATCTGGCGACTGAGCGGGACGGTGAACCTCGACTGGTGGTGGATCGCCCTCCCCCTCCTGATCGCGGAGATCCACAACGCCCTCGGATTGGTGCTGTACACGATCGCCCTGTGGAGCCTGGACTCAGAGCCTCCTCCGACCGTTGCGGACCCAGCGCTTCGGGTGGCAGTCCTCATCCCGACGTACAACGAGCCGGCCGAGGTCCTTCTGCCGACCATCGCCGCCGCGATCTCGCTCAAGCCGCGCCACGAAACCTGGGTCCTCGACGACGGGCGCCGGGACGAGGTCCGCCGGCTGGCCGAGCAACTCGGAGCGAAGTACCTGACCCGGCCCGACAACCGCCACGCCAAGGCCGGTAACCTCAACAACGCCCTGGCCTCGATCGATGCCGACATCGTCGCGGTCCTCGACGCCGACCAAGTCCCGACCGCTCGTTTCCTGACCGCGCTGCTGCCCTACCTGGCGGATCCCCAGGTGGCCTTCGTCCAGTCTCCCCAGGACTTCTACAACCTCGCCTCGTTCGAGCACGAACGCCGCTGGAATGGGGAGCTCTTCAACGAGGAAGCCGTCTTCTACCGGGTCATCGCCCCGGCCAAGACGCGCTGGTCGGCGCCGTTCTGGTGCGGGACCGGAGCGCTGGTTCGGGTCGCGGCGCTGCAGTCGGTCGGCGGGGTCAGTACCGACAGCGTGACCGAGGACATCCAGACCACGATCCGGATGTACCGGGCCGGCTGGACCGGGGCATATCACAACGAGGTCCTGGTCCATGGGCTCGCGCCCGACGATGCCGCCTCGTACATGGTCCAGCGTCATCGCTGGGCGCTCGGCGCGATGCAGGTGCTGCGCGGCGAGAACCCGCTCTTCGGCAAGGGCCTCAGCCTCGGCCAGCGCATCGCCTTCCTGACCACCCTGTTCGGCTGGTTCGACTCGTGGAGGACGTTCGCCTACATGGTCATTCCCCTGGCGGTCGTCGCCACCGGCGCTGCGCCCATCAACGCGCCGGGCGAGATCTTCGGCCCCTTCTTCGTGGCGACCCTTTCGCTCCAGTTCGTGGCCCTGCGGTTGCTTGCCCGGGGTCATTACCCTCCCGTCCTGTCGCTCCTGTTCGAGGTCCTGCGGATGCCGGCGGTCCTCCCGGCGACGATCGCTGGGCTGTTGCGGCAGCGGAACGTCGCGTTCAAGGTCACGCCCAAGGGACGGGCGCAGGGCGGTCGCGGCGCGGTGCCGGTGCCCATGCTCCTGACGGTCCTGGCGGCGGCGACCGCACTCGGCCTGGCCTGGTTCGCGGCGACCCTGTTCGGGCTGACTCCGGTCACTTATGGCACGCCATGGGCCGCCATCGGGGCCGCCTTCTTCATGTCGATCAACCTGGCCCTCCTGCTATCGGCGATCGGCCGCATCCGGTCGAGTCGGTTCGCCGGCAATCGCCGAGCCGGGACGCGGCTGCCGGTCCACATCCCGACGACGATCGATGGGCGAGCGGCCGAGCTCGAGGACCTGTCTCTGACCGGGGCCCGGGTCCTGCTCGACGAATCGTTCGAGGCTCAGCGCGGACAGGTCACCCTCGGCCTGGTCATCCCCAGGGAGCGACTCGAGGTGGCCAGCGTGGTCAAACGGCGTCTGACCCGAGAGGGCGGCGGGATCGAGCTGGGACTCGAGTTCGATCCGGGCCAGGAGGAGACGATCGCCCGGTTGGCCGTCTTCGTCTTCCACGCCGGTTCGCCGCGAAGGGCGCGGAGATCGTCGTCCGATGACGCGGAAAAGGCGGCTGAGCGCAGCGTCGCCTAGGCCCCGGGGCCCTCGCCCCGCGATCGGCAGCCGATCAGACCGGGTCGACCAGCTCCATCCGGATGCGCTTGTTGATCCGGCCCTTCGACTCGTAGCCGGTGACCCGGATCGAGCCGACCTCGCGCGTGTTGGCGACGTGGGTCCCGCCGTCCGCCTGCAGGTCGAGCCCGACGATCTCCACCGTCCGAACCTGCTCGATGCCCGGTGGCAACAGGTTGATCTTGGTCCGGATCAGATCGGGGATCGCGAACGCCTCGTCGCGGGGCAGCAATGCCACTCGCACGTCGCGCTCGGCGGCCAGCTCGGCGTTGACCCTGGCCTCGATCTCGGCCACGAGATCCGCGCCCATACGCTCGAACTCGAAGTCCATCCGGCCCGATCCGGGCTCCATGTTGCCGCCGGTGACGGGCGCGCCATAGTCCCGCCAGACGACGCCGCACAGGGCGTGAAGGGCGGTGTGGGTTCGCATGAGGGCCAGCCGGCGAGTCCAGTCGAGATCGACCTGCAGCTCATCGCCCGCGGCCGGCGGTTCGTCTGCCCCGGTCCCGCCGGCGCGGTCGGCGGCCTCGAGCTCGTGGACGATGTCGGTGCGGCTCTTGCGCGCCCCCGCGACGACCCAGCGCCGCCCATCTGCGGCGCGCAGCAACGTCCCGCGATCGGACGGCTGACCGCCGCCACCGGGATAGAAGACGGTCCGGTCGAGCACTACCAATGTGGCGCCGTCGGCCGTGTCGACAGCGCGGACCACGGCCTGGACGGTCCGGGCATACCCGTCCCGATAGCAGATGGCGTCGGTCACGGCGGTCGACCTACTTGACCGTGAGCTGCCCTGTCATGTTGGGGTGCCACTTGCACAGGAACTTGTATGTCCCGGCCGCCAGTGCGGCGACGTTATACGTCACCTTGGCGGGACCGTTGATGGTGTCGCCCACGAAGAGCAGCGCCCCGCTCCCATCCTGGATCTCGACGTCATGCGGGATGCCCGCGTCCTGGTTGTCGAACTCGATCTGGAAGGGCTGCCCGGCAGGCGCCTCGAGCGTGGTCGACTGGAACTGGACGCCGGAGGCGACCTCGGTGAGCGGCGTCCCGCCGGTCGCGGCCGAAGGGGCCGCGGAGCCCGGTGCGGCCGAGGCCGGAGCCGCCGAGGCCGGAGCCGCAGAGGCCGGAGCCGCAGAGGCCGGAGCCGCTGAGGCAGGGGCCGAGGCTCCGCCCGACGCGCCGGCGGACGGCACAGCGGTCGGGCTTGGCGGCGGCGCATAGGTCCAGCCGGGCGCCTGACCGGATGAACAGGCGACCAGGGCCAGTGCGACGAACGCGCCGAGGACGAGGGCTGGCAGAGGACGGACCGGGTGCATGGTCGGATAGGACCTCGATCGGAAAGATGTCTGGGCCGGAGGATCGAACAGCGAGCCGACGCGAGTCTACCAATCGGACCCCGTTCGTGCCCCGTTCGGCCTGGATCCGTACTCGGACGGGCTCCTCGGGCAAGGCTCCCGGCCTGTCTCGGAGTCACCCGGGGGGTCCGCCGCGGTAGTACGGATGGGCTATGACCGGGCACGTCATCCCGGTACCTTCGTAAGGGTTATCGGGCAACCCGGATGACGGGTAGCCTCACGTTCCGATCGAGTAGCCCGGCCTTCGGTCGGCGAACCCGACGGCCGGAAGACCAGGAGATGTCGTGAAGGCTCGGTTCAAGTCGCGGATGTGGCAGATCGGCGTGGTTCTTGCCCCGCTGATGTCCCTCGCGCTTGCCCTCGAGGCCGGTCGCCGCTGGGCTTCCTGACCTCCCTGGCATAACACCATCGACCCGCATGCGCGCACGGAGCCCATCCGAGCGCGCCGGGCGGGACCCATAAGCACGAGACCCGGATCGACCCTCCTCCGTCCGGGTCTCTTGCTGTGTGCGGGACCGGCCATGCCACCACGACGCCGACCGGTCGCAACCTGATCGCAACCTTGTTTCGGCACTTTCGTCCGTAGGCTTGTATCGTGGCGGCCATGGCAGACGCGATGCAGACCGAGGGTGGCCCGGTCAGCGGTCGACCGGCGGCTCAGCGACAGCTCGAGCAGCTGCGCTTCCTTCACCGCGTGGCCAAGCTCGCAACCACCGCCCGGACGTGGGACGAGCTCCTCGAGACGATCGTCGATGAGACCCGCGACGTCCTCCAGGCGGACGTCTCGTCGCTCTACCTGCTGGACCGCGATGGGGCCCACCTGACCCTGGCCGCAACCAACGGACTCGATCGCTACCAGATCGGCCGCGCCCGGGTGCCGTTCGGGGAGGGGGTCACCGGCCGCGTTGCCGCCAGTCGAGAGCCGATGGTCATCGACGACGTGCGGCACGACCCGCGGTTCCTGTGGGTCCGCGGCATCGATCAGCGCCGCTTCATCGCATCGATGCTGTCGGTGCCCCTGTCCTGGCACGAGAGCGTCGTCGGCGTCCTCAACATCCAGACCGAGGAGACGCGCGAGTTCGGCGACTCGGACGTCGCCCAGCTGTCGGCCATCGCCGATCTCCTCGCGGGGATCGTCGAGAAGGGCCGCACCCAGCGCGAGGCCGAGGACCAGGTCGAGGCGCTCAAGGCCATCGACGAGGCGCGGATCGAGCTGATCGCGATGGTCACCCATGAGCTGCGCACGCCCCTGGCCGTCGTCCGGGCCTACACCGACCTCCTGTCGGAGGAGCCGCCCCTGGTCGGGCGTGAGAGCCGGGATCTCATCCGCCGCCGCACCCGCGATGAGTGGCACAACCGGGCGATCGACCAGATCGAGCGGCTCGATCGGCTGGTGGACTCGATCCTGGCATCGGTCCGCCCGCTCGAAGACCGGCCCTCGGACGTCGTGCCGGTCGACGTCGTGGCCCTCCTCGACGAGGTCGTCGGCGGCCTTCGCCCGCTCCTGCGCAACCATCGGATCGTCGTCGACATGGGGATCCGCCGGTTCGCTCTGGCCGATTCGCCGCGGCTCCGCCAGATCCTCGAGCACCTCGTCGAGAACGCCGTCAAGTACGCCCCGCCGGGGACGACCATCACGGTCGGCTGTGCCCTGATCGAGGGCAACGTCCGGATCGCGGTCTCGGACGAGGGTCCCGGGATCCCCCTCGAGTGGCGTCAGCGGATCTTCGAGCCGTACGCCCGCCGCGACACGCACACGGCACGCGGGTCGGGAATCGGCCTGTTCGCCGCCAAGCGCCTGTCCGAATCGATGGGTGCCCACTTGTGGTGCGAGCCCGCTGAGCCGGCCGGGGCCAGATTCGTCATCGCGCTGCGGGCCGCGGTCGCGGTCTGAGAGAGGAGCCCGACCATGCCCACCACCCGCCCCCTCCGGATCCTAGTGGTCGACGACGACCCGGCCATGGTCGGCGCGATCACGGCGCTGGTCGGCACCGAGGGCCACCAGGTGATCACGGCCTATGACGGGCTGACCGCCGTCAAGCGCTTTCGCGACGACGGCCCGGACCTGGTCCTGCTGGACCTGGCCATGCCCGGCCCCGATGGATTCAACGTGACCGGCCAGATCCGCGCCGCCGGCAACGTGCCCATCCTGGTCGTGTCCGGCGAGAGCGGCGAGGGGGCCAAGGTCAAAGCCCTCGAGATCGGCGCCGACGATTACCTGACCAAGCCGTTCGGCAAGGCCGAGCTGCTGGCTCGCATCTCGGCGATCATGCGCCGCGCCGATGCCGCGGCCGGTGGCAGCGGAGCGACCGGCGCCGGCCCACTGGAGGCCGGCTCATTGACCATCGATCCAGGCCGTCATGAAGCGCGGATCGACGGCTCCGTGGTCAACCTGACGGCGACCGAGTACCGCCTCCTCGAGACCCTCGTCCGAGCGGGCGGCGACGTGGTCCCCCATCATCGGCTGGTCCGCGCCGGTTGGCCCACCGAGCCGGATCCCGACCTCCTCTGGCTCAAGCCGCACATCGCCAGGCTCCGGGCGAAGGTCCAGGCGGCAGGCGGGCCGGCCGTTGTGGCCGTGCGCTCGGTCGGCTACCGGATCGAGGCCTGACCCGCTCGGTATAGGACTGCGAGTCCAGGTCGCCGCGCCTCGCACCCGGGCGCGGGCACCTGGCTCAGGCGGGGACGCCCAGGATGGCCCGACCCGAACGGTCGTGGGGCAAATCGACGCAGGCCACCCGACAACCTCGCGCGTCTCGTCCTCCGAGCGGCGCGAAATGGGTCCACACCTCCGCCACAGACGATTCGTCCGTGGTCAGCCGGCAGCCACAGGTAAGGCACGTGACCGGACCGCCGGCAAGCGCCACCTGTCCAAGCGGCCAGGCAGGCTGGGGATCGGACGGGTGGATCACGACGCGCCTCTCGATCGTACTCGGTTGACTGATCTGCGGCGGATGGTCTCCGAGCAGCCTGGCAAGGATGCCCGCCCGCCCGGCCTAGGGCTACAGCGACACGGTCGCGATCCGGTTGCGAACGGGATGCCGCGACGGCGGCGTCGTCAGCCGGTGTTGCGCAACCCGGCGGCGATTCCGTTGATGGACAGCTGGACGAGACGCAGGAGCTCCGCTCGGGCGGGGTCGTCCGGGCTCAGCCGTCGCAGCCGGGCCAGTAGCCGGACCTGGAGCTCGGACAGCGAATCGACATACGGGTTGCGCAGCTCGACCGAGCGTTGCAGGACGGGCAGGCCGTCGAGCAGGTGGTCGCGCCGGGTCAACCGCAGGAGCAGCCGAACGGTCCGTTCGTGCTCGGCCTCGATCCGCTCCCAGATGCGGGCGGCGCCCGCGCCGCGGGCCAGGCCCGCGTACGTCCGGGCGACCCCGATGTCCGCCTTGGCCAAGGTCATCTCGGCGTTGTCGAGGATGGCTTCGAGCAGTGGCCATGCCCGGTACAGCGAGCCGAGCTCGTCCAGGCTGGCCTCGCCATGCGCCGCGGCGTATGCTTCCAGGGCCGAGCCGAGCCCGTACCAGCCGGGCAGGTTCAGCCGCGACTGAGACCAGGCGAAGCCCCACGGGATCGCGCGTAGCGCTTCGATGGGCGGCGGCGGCTCCGCGGGCCGCTGGTCCGCGGGCTCGTCCGACCCGGCCTCGGATGCCGCACCGCGCGCCGCCGGCCGCGAGCCCAGCCGGAGCGCGGACAGCTCGACGATCGGGGTCGCGTCGCGGAAGAACCCGGGGAATCCAGGATCCTCCCAGACCAGTGCCCGATAGGCCGCCTGCGAGGTGGCCGCGAGCTCGTCGATCGCGGCGGCCCCGGCCGCGCCGGCTGCGGCTACTCGGTGGTCGTGCTCGGGCGTTGACGCGAGCAGGACGGCCGCGGTCAGCTGTTCCAGCTGGCGGCGGGCGATCGCTGGGTTGGCGTAGTTCGCCGCGATGACCTCGCCTTGCTCGGTCATCCTCAGGCGTCCATCAATCGAGCCCGGTGCCTGGGCCAGGATCGCCCGGTTGGTCGGTCCACCGCCGCGGCCAATGGCCCCGCCCCGACCATGGAAGAGGGTGAGCTCGAGGCCGTGACGCCGGGCGGTCGCAACGAGCGCTTCCTGGGCCCGGTACAGCAACCAGTTGGCGGCGAGAAAGCCCGACTCCTTGTTCGAGTCGGAGTAGCCGAGCATCACCTCCTGGCGATCGTCGCGGCTGAGGAGGTGGCCTCGGTAGATCGGGTCGGCCAGGAGGTCGTCGAGGATCGCCGCACAGCCGACCAGCGCGTCGGCCGACTCGAACAGGGGGACCACGTCGAGGATGGGCACGGCCGGAGCCAGGCCGCCGGTGGCCGCGGCCGGGGGATCGGCGGCGCCGGCCAGCTCCGCCAGCTCGAGAACCGCCAGGACGTCGGCCGCGCTCCGGGTGAAGCTGATCACGTAGCGCCCCGCGGCAGCCGGTCCGAACCGTGCCTGGGCGTCGGCCATCGCCCGGAACGTGGCCAGGACCTCGGCGGCCGTGACGCCCGGTGCGCCTGGCAGGTCCGAGTCGAGGTCCCCTCGCCGGATCGCGCCAAGCGCAGCCTGGTGGACCTCGCTGTGCTGGCGGACCTCGAGGGCGGCCAGGTGGAAGCCGAACGTCTGGACCTGCCAGATCAGGTCCTGGACCTCGCCCCAGGCGACCCGGCCGAGGCGATCGACGACCAGGGCGGACATGATCTCCTCAAGCTCGGCCAGGAGCTCCGCGGCATCGTGATAACGGCCGCTGATCGGTACGCCCGGGGTGGCGGTGAGGGCCGCCCGGGTGCGCCGCAGGCGCTCGGCGATCGCCCCGAACCGCTGCCGGCAGGGCTCGTCGGGGAAGCGTCGCCGGAGCTGACGCATCGTCTCGGGCAAGAGGTCGTCATCGGCGACCAGCCGGCGGGCCAGCGGCGGCGGGACGTCCGCCGGGGCGACTGCCGGGGCGACTGTCTGCATCAACCGGGTGGCGACGGCTTCGTAGCCGTGGATGACGTGGTCGGCGTGGATGCGCAGGACGTGGCTGGTGGTCTCGCCGGTGACCGAGGGGTTGCCGTCCCGGTCGCCGCCGATCCAGCTGCCCCAGTGCAGGAAGGCCGGGACGAGCGCAGGGCGGGCGCCGGTCCGGCCGGTGTCGGATGCCGACGGGTCCGCCGTGGCCAATCGGCCGGCACGACCCAGGGCGCGACGACGCTCGGCCTCGGCCAGCGGGTCGAGGGCGCCATCGACGGCGCGGTATAGCCGGGGGGCCATGGTGAACAGGCTCTCGTCGAAGTAGGTCATCGCCGTGCGGACCTCGTCGAGCGGAGTCGGAGTCACGGAGCGCAGGTCGGCGGTCCGCCACAGCAGGCTGATCTCCTCGCGCAGCCGGCGCCGGATGTCGCGGTCCTCCTCGGGGGTCAACCGCGGGTCGTCGAGCCGCTCCACCAGGCGATTGCATCGGCGCAGGGCGACCAGCAGTGTCCGTCGACGGGCCTCGGTCGGATGGGCGGTCAGGACCGGCGCGATCGACAGGCGACGGATGAGGGCGACGATGTCGTCCAGGCCCCGGCCGGTCCGCCAGATCCGGCGCACCGCGTCGGCCACCGAGTCGTCGAGGATCCCACCGCGCGCGGCCCGCTCGCGTTTGCGCAGGGTCCGAACGCGGTGACGCTCTTCGGCCAGGTTGACCAGCTGGAAGTACAGCCCGAAGGAGCGGATCAGCGCCTCGGCACGGGGCAGGTCGAGGCTGTCGAGCTCGGCCGCCAGCCGCGCTCGCTCGATCGGGTCGTCCGCCCGGCGGAGCGCGATGGTCCGGCGCCGGACCCGCTCGACCAGCTCGAGCAGATCGAGCCCCTCCTGCTCGACGATGACCTGGCCAAGGAGGGACCCCAACAGGCGGACCTCGCGGGCCAGGGGATCCCGGGCGCCAGACGTCCCGATCCCGCGCGGCTCACCGCGGAGGGCCGGGTTTGGTCGGGCGGGCATCGACGATTCCTCCGGGACGTGGCCGGGCCCTCCGGCCGCCGACCTCAGGAGAGTGTAGGCACCGCGACGCCCTCTGGCGGACGGGCCGCCACGGGAGCGCTGGCGGCTCGCTCGATCGGGACGGCGACGACCGACGGCAGGGCCGAGGCTTCGGCCGCGACCGTCACCGTCGCCGGTGCGCCGACCGGCTCGACCAGCCAGACATCCTCGGGTCGCGGGCCACTGCGCAGCACCAGGCGCTCAGCCAGCTCGGAGCCGGCGGCGGCATGTGCCTCGATCAAGCGGACCAGCTCGGCGGCTCGCTCGGCACCGTCGGACCGGTCGCGGATGACCGCCGACAGGCGGGTGGCGGCCACGCTTGCTCCGGCCAGTGCCGGTGCTGACCGGCCGGTCGGGTCGAGCAGGTAGGCCCTGCCCCCGGTCATCCCCGCTCCGAAGTTCGCCCCGACCGGACCGAGGACGACGACCACGCCCCCGGTCATGTACTCGCAACCGTGGGCGCCGAGGCCTTCCACGACCGCCTCCGCCCCGCTGTTCCTCACGGCGAAGCGCATCCCCGCCCGACCGACGACGTGGAGCCGACCGGCGGTCGCCCCGAACAGGCAGACGTTGCCGGCGACGGTCGACGCGGACGGATCGGCCACGACCTCGGGCGCGGGGCGCACGACCACCACCCCGCCCGACAGCCCCTTGCCCAGGTAGTCATTGGCCTGGCCGACCAGGCTCAGCTCGACGCCCTCGGTGAGGAACGCGCCAAAGCTCTGGCCGGCCGCTCCCCGGACGTCGAGCCGGAGCGGGCCGCCGGCCGGCCGGCGGATCTCGCCGCGCTCCAGCGCGCCGGACAGCTCCGCGCCGAACGACCGGTCGGCGGTCCCGATGGCCAGCCGTCCCGTCGGCCAGCCCCCGCTCGCCAGGAGCCCGGTCAGCAGCTCGTGCTCGACCAGCGACGCCGGCGCACGACCGATACCATCGGCCGCGCGCTCCCGCTCGGCCCTGCGGAGCTCGCCTGCGGTCCATGTCGAGGCGCCGATCAGCGCCTCGACGTCGGTCGGCCCGTCAACGATGGCCGCGGTCAGGTAGCGACGGCTCTCGCCGACGATCTCGCCGACGGACCGCGCGCCGATCGCGGCCAGCTCGCGGCGCAGGTCCTCGGCCACGGCCAGCGCGAAACGCTCGACCTGCTCGGGAGTGCCGGTGAACTTCGCGCGCAGATCCGGGCGCTGGGTGGCGATCCCGGTCGGGCAGGTGTCGAGATGGCACTGCCGGGCCATGTCGCAGCCGAGGGCGACGAGGGTCGCCGTCCCGAACCCGAACTCCTCCGCCCCGAGGAGCGCGGCGACCAGGAGATCTCGGCCGACCTGGAGCCCACCGTCGGCGCGCAGCACGACCCGGTCGCGGAGCTCATTCCGGAGGAGCGTCTGGTGGATCTCGGCCAGCCCCAGCTCCCACGGCGCGCCCGCGTGCTTGATCGAGCTGAGCGGGCTGGCCCCTGTGCCACCGGCGTGACCGGCAAGAAGGACGTAATCCGCGCCCGCCTTGACGACCCCTGCAGCGATGGTCCCGACACCGCGGCTGGCGACCAGCTTCACCCCGATCCGAGCGCGCGGGTTGATCGCCCGAAGGTCCGCGACGAGCTGGGCGAGGTCCTCGATCGAGTAGATGTCGTGGTGCGGCGGCGGGCTGATCAGGGACTGGCCAGGCTGGGCCCGGCGGAGCGCCGCGATCTCGGCCGTCGCCTTCTTCGCGGGGAGCTGCCCGCCCTCGCCCGGCTTGGAGCCCTGGGCGATCTTGATCTCGAGCTGGTCGGCCCGGGCGAGATAAGCCGCGGTCACCCCGAAGCGCGCCGAGGCGACCTGCTTGATCCGGGCGTCGCGCCGCTCCCCGTCGGCGGTCGGCCGGTACCAGGCCGGGTCCTCGCCGCCCTCCCCGGTGTTCGCGGCGCCACCGGCGCGCTGCATCCCGATGGTGACCGCCTGGTGGGCCTCGGGGCTCAGTGCCCCGACGCTCATCGCCGAGGCCACGAAGCGACGGGCGATGGACCGGGCCGGTTCCACTTCCTCGAGCGGCACCATCGAGGTGCCCCGCGGGCGGCGGATCCGGAGCCCGTCGCGGACGACCGCGGCGTCCCGCCCGGTTAGAGCCCGGAGGTCATCGGACGTGCCTTCGGCCACGGCCTGGATCGCCTTGACGACGACTGGCGCATAGAGATGGAGCTCCCCGTCGGCGCGGAACCGGGCGAGGCCCGGGTCGGCCAGCTTCGCTCCGGGGCCGGTTGCCGCCAGCTCGCGGGCGACCTCGACGCGGCGCAGGCCACGCTCGGCCAAGGCCTCGAACCCGATCCGGCCGGGCCATGCGGCCGCCGAGGGGAAGCACCGCTCGACGATCTCCGGGGCGAGCTCGAGGGTCTCGAACAGCGCGCCCCCGACGTACGAGGCGACCGCCGAGATGCCCATCCGGGCGAGCGTCTTGCGCAGGCCGGCCTCGAAAGCGTCGAGCAGGTGACCGACCGCCTCGCGCCCGGTCATCGTCTCGGCGCCCCGGCTCCCGGCCAGCTCGGCGGCGAGCTCGATCGCCAGCCACGGATGGACCGCGGTCGCGCCCGCGGCGACCGCCATCGCCAGGCCGTGGACGTCGAGGATGTCGGCGGCATCCGCGATGAGGTCGGCTCGTCCCCGCAAGCCGGCCGCGCTAAGCGCCGTGTGGACCGCGCCGACGGCGAGCACGCTGGGCAGCGGCGGTCGGTCGAGCGTCATCGCTCGATCCGAGATCGCCAGGAGCTCGACCGAGCCCGCCTCGACGGCCTGCCGCGCCTCGTTCGCCAGGGCACTGAGTGCGCGAGCGAGGCCGTCGGGTCCCTCGGCGGCCGCCCAGGTCGCGTCGAGCGTGCGGACCCGCCGCGTGCCGAAGGTCCGGACGAGTCCGTCCAGGTCGGCCACCAGCGGCCGGTCGAGGCGCACGGTCCGGGGTCCCGCCGGGATGCCTCCGAGCAGTGGCGGCCGCCGACCGAGCTCGACCCGGAGGTCCATCACGGCCCGCTCTCGTTCCGGGTCGATCGGCGGATTGGTGACCTGGGCGAAGGCCTGTCGGAGGTGATCCGAGACCGGCCGGTCGATCCGCGCTCGGGCCGGGGTGGGCGTGTCGTCGCCCATGCTCCAGAGCGGTTCCTTCGCCTCCAGGACCATCGTCTTGATGTCGAGCCGGGCGCGCTCTGCGTCGAGACCGGCCAGGTGACGCAACGCCGGGGCAGTGCCGCCACTCCGGGCCGGAGCCGGTCCATGGTGCGCGGCCGGTGCCGGCTCGCGGGCCAGGCTCGGCTTGTCCACGACCGGGCGATCAACGAACGCCGCGCGTGGGGCATCCGGCCGCCACGACCGTCGGAGGATCTCGGTCTTGGCCTCGACGTCCTCGAGGATCGCTCCGCGACGCGGGTCGACGAGCAGCATCTCGCCGGGCCCGAGTCGCCCGAGCCGGATCGTCTCCGCGGCCGCGATCGGGACCGCTCCGGCCTCAGAGGCGGCCGCCACCAGCCGGTCCCGGGTCACCGCAAAGGCGAGCGGACGGAGCCCGTTCCGGTCGACCATCGCCCCCACCCTGCGGCCATCGCCGAAGACGAGCGCGGCCGGGCCGTCCCAGGGTGCCAGGAAGCCGGCGGTCCGCCGCGCGAAGGCCCCGGCCAGCGGGTGGCCGGCAAGTCGCAGCGCGGCCGCTTCGGGGATGAGCGCCAGCAAGGCGGTCTCGAGGTTCCAGCCCGTGACCGCAAGGAGCTCAAGGGCCTCGTCGAGCGACAAGGAGTCCGAGCCGTCCGCCGAAACGAGCGGGCCTGCCTCGATCAGGCGCCGGGCCGGCGATCCGGGGGCGCCGAGCGGATCCGTCGCACGGCCCCGGACCTGCTCGCGGTTGGTCCGGACCGTGTTGATCTCACCGTTGTGGGCGATAGCCCGGAAGGGCTGGGCGAGCCGCCACTCGGGATGGGTGTTCGTGGCGTAGCGCTGATGGAAGATCGCGTGGCTGACCAGGAGCCCCGCCGCGAGGTCGGGGAACAGGTCTGCCAGCCGGTCGCCGGCGACGAGACCCTTGTACACGATCGACCGGCACGATGCCGATGGTGCGGCGAAGGCCGCGAGTCTCGGCCCGGCCCTCAGGGCGGCCGCCTCGATCCGACGCCGGGCGAGGACGAGGCGGAGCTCGAAGCGGGCATCCGACAGACCCGAAGGCCGCTCGACGAAGGCGTGGGCGAAGGCCGGCCGGGACGCGTCCGCTTCGCGCCCGAGGGCTGCCGGGTCGACCGGGACGGCCCGCCAGGCGGCGGCCGGCAGGCGCTCCTCGACCAGCACGGCGTCCACGATCCGGCGTGCCTCGGCGGCGGCGCCCCTGGAGCGCGGCAGGAACAGCGAGACGACCCCCGGTCGACCGCCAGCGCCCGGCGCCACATGGGTGAGCACGCTGGGTTCGAGCGGCAGCAGTATCCCCGCGCCGTCGCTCGAGGCGCCGTCCGCGGCGAACGCCCCGCGGTGGCCGAGCGAGCCGAGGCCCGCCAGGGCGAGCGGCAGGACCCGGTCGCGCGACCGGCCGCCCGCGTCCGCGACGAAACCGACGCCACACGCATCGTGCTCATAGCGCCGGTCGTAGAGCGGACTGCCTCGCCGGTCTGGCATCGGGCGGACTCCATCCTCCGGAGGTCGCATCGATCGGACCCTCACCGTAGGCGTGCGACGCCGGCCCGTCCGTCGCGACACGGAGGCGGGACGGTGGGCGCTCGGTTGCGGCCCGGTCACCGTTTCGGTACGCAGCGGGCGATTGACCGCGCCCCGGCGGCGGCGCCACGATCGGTCGATGCCCGAGCGCAAGACCGACCGCGACGCCCGCCGCCTCGCAGAGCTGACCTTTCTCGAAGAGGTCGCCCGCCTGGCCACCTCGGCCCGGACCTGGGACGAGCTGATGCGGACGATCATCGATCGCGCGACGGCCGCGGCCGACGCCGAGGTCTGCTCGGTCTACCTCGTGGATCGCGATGGGTTGGGCGTCACCCTGGCCGCGACCAACGGGCTGGATCGCGACCAGGTCGGCGTCGCCCGGCTGCCCATGGGCGGCGGGATCACCGGGCGCGTGGCCCAGCGCCGTCACCCGCTGGTCAGCGTCAACGTTCGCCGGGACCGGCGATTCGCCTGGCTGCAGGGCCTCGACGAGCCGCGCCTGACTTCGATGTGCTCCGTCCCGCTCATCTGGAACGACGCGGTGGTCGGTGTGCTCAACGTCCAGACGGTCCGTCGCCGGGTGTTTCGGTGGAGCGACGTTCGATTCCTCGAGACGTTGGCCGTCCTGTTGGCCGGCATCGTCGAGAAGGGTCGCCTCCAGGCGGAAGCGGAGGCCCAGGTCGACAGCCTCCGGGCGATCGACGCCGCGCGGGCCAGCCTGGTCACCATCGTGACCCACGAGCTGCGCACGCCGCTGGCGGTGGTCCGGGCCAGCCTCGAGCTGATCGGCGCCGCAACGGCCGGGACCAAGGCCGATGAGACGGCCCACTGGGAGACCGAGGCGCTGCGCCAGGTCGACCGGCTCGATTCGATGGTGGATTCGATCCTGGCCAGCCTGCGCGTCCTGAGCGAAGAGCCGGAGCGCCTCGAGCCGATCGACATGGCAGCTGTGGTCGACAGCATCTTCGACCGGCTCGGCTCGATCCTCCGCCGCCACCGGCTGACGGCCACCTTCGACGAGCGGCCGCTGCTGGCGGTCGGCTCGGTCGACCTCCTCGGCCGGGTCCTCGAGTACCTCCTCGAAAACGCCACGAAATATGCGCCCGCCGCCGGCCGGATCCAGGTCTTCGGCTGGCGCGACGGCGGCCGGGTCCTGCTGGCCGTCACCGACGACGGCCCGGGCATCCCGGCCGAGTGGCGTGAGCGGATCTTCGAGCCGTTCGTCCGACGCGACGACTCGCCGAGGGGAGCCGGCATCGGCCTGTTCGCGGCCCGCCACCTGGCACGCGCGATGAACGGGGAGCTCCGCCTCGAGGACCGGGCGCCAACAGGCAGCCAGTTCGTCCTAGAGCTGGCTGCCTCGCATGGGCCGGGGGGACCGACGAGCGGCGCCTGACTCCGCCCGCCGATCCCGGCGATCGCGTCAGATCTGATAGGCGGCCTCGCCGTGGACGGCCAGGTCGAGACCGGCCTCTTCCTGGGTCGACGGCACCCGGATCCCGAGGATCACGTCGACGACCTTGATGATCACGAACGTGGCCACCACCGCGTAGCCGATGGTCGCGCCGACCGCGACGAGCTGAGTGGCCGGCTGGCCGGGGTTGCCGTCGATCAGGCCGGTGTATGCCTCCTGGACCGCGGCCGTGGCGAACACGCCGGTGGCGACCGCGCCGAACGCCCCGCCGACCCCGTGGACGGCGAAGACATCAAGCGCATCGTCGACCTTCGAACGTGCCCGCAGCAGCGTGGCGCTGTAGCACAGGCCACCGGCGACCAGGCCGATGACCAGCGCCCCGCCGGCGGTCACAAACCCGGATGCCGGGGTGATCGCGACGAGGCCGGCCACCGCGCCGCAGGCGGCACCGACGACGCTGACCTTGCGCGTGCGCAGATAGCTCGCGCCGACCCAGGTTAGCGTCGCGGCCGCGGCGGCGGTATTGGTGACCACGAATGCGCTCGCCGCCAGGCCGCCGGCGCTCAGCGCGGAGCCGGCGTTGAACCCGAACCAGCCGAACCACAGCAGCCCGGCACCGAGGACGGTCATCGGCACGTCATGCGGCTCGCGGCTGTCACCGTTGAGGGCGCGCTTGCCGATGAGGATGGCCACGATCAGGGCGGACACGCCCGAGCTGACATGCACCACGGTCCCGCCGGCAAAGTCGAGCGCGCCAAGCTTGAACAGCCAGCCGTCGGCGGACCAGACCCAGTGAGCGATCGGCGAGTAGACCAGGATCGACCACAGCACCGTGAACACGACGAATGCCCCGAACCGTTTGCGCTCGGCGAAGGCGCCCGTGATGAGTGCCGGCGTGATCGCCGCGAACATCAG
>JBDTQW010000048.1:0-19240 GCA_039931975.1 Chloroflexota bacterium
AGCGAAGGCGCGGCCCTGCGGTCGCGCCTTCGGTGACGGAAGCTGCCGGGGTCACGCCTCGCGGCGGGCGATCCCGATCCCGGCCACAACGATCAGCTCGATGACCGTCCAGCCGATCAGGGCGACTACGGCGGCTACGTCAAGCACGGACCCGCCCTTTGACAGCGCATCGGTCCTGAGGATGCCCTCGAACGGGGCCACCAGCACGCCGCTGATGTCGTAGATGCCCTTGACCAAAGCGCTGCCCCGGTCCGCCGCGATCAACAGCAGGACGATGCGGAGGGCGATCACCAGCTGGACCAGGCCAAAGATGAACACGACCACCCGGCGGGCGTATTCCGGACCGCTCGGGGACCGCCGCACGGTCTCGTCCACGACGGTTCGCTGGCCCACCTGCGCCCCTGGCGCCGGACCGCTCTCGCGCACGACCACGCGCTCTTCATCCACCATGATGTTCTCCCTCATCAAGCCAGCACGAACTGCCGGGTCCCTTCACGATGGCACAGATCCGCCTGTGCTGGGCATGCCAATCGGCCAACGGGACCTTGCAGCGGCATCTGCGATGGCGTGTCCAGGCACCGGACGCGATCACGGATGGAGGTGGTTCGGTCGGGTTACGATGGGTTCCGAGCCGCAGCGCCTGGAGGTGGTTGTGCGTCCGTGGTCGCGGGTCTTTCGCGGGCGCCTCGACGAGCTCACCATCGTCAGCCGCGCTCTCGAGGGCAATCCCCTGGGCGACCCGGCGGAGCGACCGCTCTGGGTGTACCTCCCGCCCGGCTACGACGACGAGCCAGGCCGGCGTTACCCCACGATCTACCTCATCCAGGGGATGACCGGGCAGCTGGACATGTGGCGCAACCGGTCGGCGTTCCGGCCGACGACGCCAGAGAACGTCGACACGCTGTTCGCGGGCGAGGGTCCCGGCGACGTGCCGCCCCCGGCCATCGTCGTCTTCGTCGACTGCTGGACCTCCTTCGGCGGTAGCCAGTTCCTCGACTCGCCGGGGACCGGCCGCTACCACACCTACCTGTGCGAGGAGGTCGTCCCGTTCGTCGACGAGCGCTACCGCACGCTCGCCGCTCCGGAGCATCGCGGGATCGCCGGCAAGTCCAGCGGCGGTTACGGGGCGATGGTCACCCCGATGATTCGCCCGGACCTGTGGGGCGGCCTGGCCACGCATGCCGGCGACGCCCTGTTCGAGTGCTGCTACGGGCCGATGTTCGCCGAGGCGGCTCGGGCCCTGCGCGACAACTTCGGCGGGTCGGTCGAGCGCTGGTGGGCCGACTTCACGTCGCGCCCCGCGTTCTCGCACCCGGCCGACGAGCACATCCTCGAATCCCACGGCTATGCCGCCTGCTACTCGGCGGACGAGGACGGCACGATCCGCCACCCGTTCGACCTGGCCACCGGCGAGCTCATCCCCGACGTCTGGGAGCGCTGGCTGCGCTGGGACCCGGTCCGGATGGCGCGCACACCGGCGGGTGCGGCTGCGCTGCGCTCACTGCGCGCGATCTACATCGACGCCGGCAAGCGCGACGAGTACTTCCTCGATCACGGCGCCGAGGCGTTCCGCCGGGAATGTGTCGCCGCGGGGACGCCGACGCCGTTCTTCGAGCTGTTCGACGGCAAGCACGGCGCGATCGAATACCGCTACCCGATCGCCCTGCGCTACCTGGCCGAGCGACTGTCGTAGCCGCCCCGGCGCATGAGGCGACTAGACTCGGACCATGGTCAGCGTTCGCTTCGAGACGATGCTCCAGCGCCCGGAAGGGGAGGCGACGGCGACGTTCATCGAGATCCCGCTCGATGTGCGGGCTGTCTTCGGTCGGGCGCGACCGCCGGTCACGGTCACGATCAACGGCTATACCTACCGCTCGACCGTGGCCGTCTACGGCGAGAGCTACTTCCTGCCGGTCAACAAGGCCAATCGGGCCGGTGTCGGAGTCGACGCGGGCGATCGGGTCACAGTCGAGCTGGCCGCCGACGAGGCCGCGCGGACGGTCGCCGTTCCGGACGATCTGGCGACGGCCCTGCTGGCCGACCCGGAGACCAACGAGCGCTTCGAGGGTCTGGCCTACACCCACCGCCTGGAATACGTCGGCTGGGTCACCGAGGCGAAGAAGGCCGAGACTCGCGCTCGGCGCATCACCGAGACGGTCCGCCGGCTGCGCGAAGGCCAGCCGCCCGGTCGCTGACGACCGCCGCATCGCGCCGGGTCGTCAGTCGGTCCGGGGCCACGAGGTCGCCTCGTTCGGCCGGACCCGGATGAGCGGGCGGGCCTCGAGATCGTGGTTGGCGTACTGCGGGTACTTGCCGCGGAGCGCGGCGATCGCGTCCTCGCGCTCGATCGCCACCGCCGGGTCGTCCGGCTCGATCAGCTCGGCCGCCCCATGGAGTCGCAACCAGGCCAGCCGGGTCCAGTCCTCGTCCCAGTGCTGGACGAGCAGACTGACCTCCGGACGGGCGGCGATGTCACGGACACGGGCGAGCCGATGGGCGTTCGTCGTCCGCTTGGGCTTCTCGTCGATCGGGCTGTAGAACGCAGGCGAGGCGTCATTTGCTCTCCGCACGACGAAGCAGATCGGCACCAGGCGCGGGCGCCCCGTCGGGTCGATCGTGGCCAGCACGGCCGTGCGAGCCTTGTCGAGCAGAGCCATCTCGGCGGCGGTCGGCAGGCGCATCTAGGCCACCGCGCTCGTCGGCTCATGGTCCGGCTCCTGCGTGGGTCCGGTCGCCGTCGCGTCGACCAGGTCGAAGCGGCGCAGGCCGGGCACGATCGCCGCGACGAGCCCGACGATTCCGAGGGTCAGGACGCCGCCGCCGACGACGGTGGCGACCGGCCCGAACAGGCGGGCTGCCACCCCGCTCTCGAACGCCCCCAGCTCGTTGGACGCCCCGACGAAGACCCAGTTGACCGCCGCGACCCGACCCCGGAGCGCCTCCGGTGACAGGACTCGCAAGATCGTCCAGCGGATGATCACGCTGACCCCGTCGGTCACGCCGCTCAGGAACAGGGCCGCGAGCGAGAGCACAAAGCTGGTCGACAGCCCGAACACGATCATGCTCAACCCGAAGCCGGCCACGCACAGCAGCAGGGTCCGACCGGCATGCCGCCCGGGCGGCCGGCGGGTCGCCACCAGGGTGACCAGCAACGCCCCGGCCGATGGCGCGGTCCGCAGCAGGCCCAGCCCGATCGGGCCGACATGGAGCACGTCGCTGGCGAACACCGGCAGCAGAGCGATCGCACCACCGAAGAAGACGGCGAACAAGTCGAGTGCCATGCAGCCCAGCAGGGCCGGGGTCCGGCGGACGTAGCGGAAGCCACCGAGCAGGGTGGCAAGGAACGACTCGCCGCGGACGACCGCCGGGATCGGCTTGGGCGCGATGAGCAGGATGGCCGCGGTGGCGATCGCCAGCAGGCCCGCGATCAGGCCGTAGGTGGTGGCCACCCCGAGGAGCGCGATCGAGATCCCACCGGCCGCCGGCCCCACGATCCCTCCGAGCTGCCACCCGCCGCTCGTCCACGACACGCCCTCGACGGCCCGGTCGAGCGGGATGACCTGGGCTTCCAGCCCCGACAGCGCCGGCCGCTCGAAGCCGTTAGCGACGCCGGTCGCGAAGACGACCGCCAGGATCGCCGCCAGGGACGTCCAGGCAGGGCTGGCCGCGATGAACGCGAGGAGCACGGCGCACACGGTGACTGCGGCGCCCGTGACCAGGACCACGGCCCGGCGATCGCGCCGGTCGGCGACGTGCCCCCCGAACAGGACCAGCGACAGGGCCGGGATCGCTTCGACCAGGCCGAGCCAGCCGAGCGCCAGCGGATCGCGGGTGATGTCGTAGACCTGGAACGCGACGACCGTGACCAGGGCGCTGATGGCCAGGGCGTTGATGGAGCGGCCGACGAGCAGGGCCTGAAACTCGCGTCCCGCGAGAACCGACCGCCGGGCGACGGTCGGGTCGGGATCCGGGGGGTCGGACCGGCTCACACCCGCTCGGTCCGCACGTCCGGGTCGGGCAGCAGGATGTCATCGACGGACCGAACCAGGTCCCAGTAGCTGGCGATGAACGACCGCAGAGTGCGGACCGTTGGCCCGTACGTGTCGAACTCGGCAGGGGTCAGGCCATCCGGCTCGTAGGCCCGGGCGAAGTCGGGGATCCGGGCGAGCAGCTCCTCGACGTAGGCAGCCGGGACCGGGTCCGCGAAGCGCGGCCGGACCTCGATCGCCGACGCGTTGAAGCGCCGCTGCCACTGATGGGGCATCGTCAGGGTGACGTCGCCGCCGATGAGCTCCGACCAGTGCAGGTGATGGCGGTAGGCGGCGGCCAGGAGCCGCGTCCGATAGCCCCGCTCGGCGTAGATCGCGGCCGCTCGCTTGAAGACCGCGAGTCCGGCCCAGTTTGGCGCTGCCGGATCGACCGTGATCTCGTCGCGCTCGCAGATCGCCTTCATCCAATCATCGAGGCGTCCGATCATCAGAGTGCACACCGGGCTCATGCTGCTGATGTCCTCACCGGCAGCCTCGCGTCGGGCCAGGCCGCGCTCGACCGCATCGCCGACGGCGAGGGCCTGGGGCAGCGTGAACGACACGGTCGCATTGATCGAGATGCCCAGGGCCGTCGACTCCTCGATCGCCTGGATCCCGGCGCTGGTGGCGGGGTACTTCACCTGCAGGTTCGGGGCCAGGGTGTCGAATCGACGGCCCTGCTCCAGCATCCGGCCCTTGTCGCCGTGCAGGGTGGGGTTGGTCTGGATCGACAGCCGACCCTTGCGACCCGCCTCACGGATGAAGATCGGCTCGAGGAGCGCCGCGCCCCGGACGGCCATCTCTTCGGCGATCGCCCAGGTAATCTCGACATCGGTCGCGGTCGGCCGTTCGGCGCGCAGGGCCAGGATCCGCGGCCGCCAGGTTTCGAGCTCCTTCTTGAGGACCTCGCCGACGATGGTCGGATTGGAGGTTGCCCCCACGGCGCCGTTGGCGATCGCGTACTCGAGCTCGGCGATCGCGCAGGAGTCGTTCCAGTACTCGGTCGGCGTCGTCCGCGTCATCCGGCTCAGCGGGGTGTCGGTCGCGACGTCCATCGTGCTGCCCTCCAGGGGGTGCTCGGTCAGCGGGACGGAGCCCTGGGATCCCGACCCATCAGCCAGGCGTGGTCCGGGTCAATGGTGAAGTGCCACAGCCGGGTCGGCCCGGCCATCACGTTGAGGTAGTAGGCGTCGTATCCGGCCGGCGCGCCGACGGGGTGATAGCCGCGCGGCACGAGAACGACGTCCCCGTCCGACGGCGTGAGCGCCTCGTCGAGCGAGCGGTCCGCCGTGTACACCCGGGCGAAGGCGAACCCCTCGGGCCGGGCGAACCGATAGTAATAGAGTTCCTCGAGAAGACTCTCGCGAGGCTGGTCCTCGACGTCGTGCTTGTGCGGCGGGTAGCTCGACCAGTTGCCGCCGGGGGTCAGCACCTCGACCAGGATGAGCCGCCCGGCAACAGCGTCGGGCGGGAGCAGGTGGCGCACGGTCCGCGCGGTCGAGCCCGAACCCCGCTCCTCGACGCGCATCGTGGACGGATCGACCAGGCGCGTCTCGCGCAGGTCGCCGCCGGGCGCCGCCGCGATTGCCACGACCGCCACTCCGCGCGCCTCGACCTCCAAATCGGCGCCGGGCTCGACGAGCACGACCGGAGGCGCATCGGCCGCGAACGGCGAAGACCGACTGCCGACCGAGCCGAACGACCGGCCACCGGCGCGGACGTCCACGGCACCTTCCACCACGACCAGCCCCACTTCCCGATCGTCGCCGGCCCGACGGACGCGCGCGCCGTCCGCCAATCGGTGGACGGCGAACCCGATCCATTGCCAGCCCCGCCCACCGAGGTCCGCCGGCTCAGCGCTGGGCTCGATCCGGATGGTCGAGCCGTCCGGCCCGGGCGGTACAGCGCGGCGCAGCAGGTCAGCCATCGTGCTCAGGATCCTCCCGTCAGGGGGTGATGACGATCTTGACTGCGTCCCCAGACCGGAGGCGGGCGATGCCCGATGCGGTGTCCTCCAGGGGCACGATGCCGCTGATCATCGGCGCCACGTTGAGCTGGCCACCCTCGATGAGCCGGATCGCCGCGGGGAACGTGAAGTTGCTGATGTACGAGCCGAGGATGGACAGCCCCTTCTCCACGATCTCGATCTGGTGCACCGGCGGCCGGGCGTTGCCGTTCATCCCGAACAGGATGACCCGAGCGCCCATCCCGGCGGCGTCGATGGCCTGGGGCAGGACGCTTCCCACCGCGTCGACGACGACGGCAGCGCCGCTGGGCACGAGCTCGTCCCTGCGCGCGGCGAATTCCTCGGGCGTGACCACGGCGTCGGCACCGACCGCCAGGGCGACCGGTGCCCGGGCTGCGCTTGGCTCCACGGCGAGGATCGGCCCCGCGCCCGATGCCTTGAACACGGCGACGAACAGGCAGCCGATCGCCCCGGCGCCGAAGACCACGACCGGCTCACCGGGTCGGATCGCCGCCCGGTTCGTGCCGTTGACGACGCAGGCGAGTGGCTCGACCAGCACGGCGAGCTCGGTCGGCACGTCCTCGGAGAAGGGATAGACGCAGTTGGCCGGGGCGGTCACGAAGCGGGCCAGTGCCCCGTCCCGATGGACCCCCAGCGCGACGATGTTCTCGCAGTTTGCCGGCCGGCCGGCCCGACACGAGGCGCAGGCACCGCACTTGGGATCGGGATCGACCACGACCCGAGCGCCGATCGCTGGATCCGGGACCGCCGAGCCGGCGCCGACGATCCGCCCCACGAACTCGTGACCGAGGATGACCGGCGGTGTCGACGGGTGCCCCGGCGGGATGTTGATGATCTGAACGTCCGAGCCGCACACGCCGCACGCTTCGACCTCGATGACGACCTCGTCGGCAGTCGGGACCGGATCGGGCACATCCCGGATGACGAGGCGGCCCTCACCCTCGTAGACGGCAGCGCGCATCAGCCCCTCCTGCGTCGATTCGGTGTCCGGCACCGTCCGTCATTGTCGCGAATCGACGCTCGTTGCGCGCTCTGTCGGACCCTCCGGTGCAACCGATTGCGCATCGTAGCATCGCTGTCTCGGACGCGTCAATGTAGGCTCTGGACGATCTTTGGTGCCCGGATCCACCAGGACCTGGACACGAACGGACCCGGTCGGACGTCCGGGGTCAGGATCAGGGGCGCACCGCGCGTCGTTCGATCTGGAGGGGCCGCGACCGTGGTGCTGGACTACTCGGGGACCGTCATCCCCGTCGACGGCGGCCAGCTGGCCACGTGAGCCGCGGCCTGCCGGGCAGCCGGCCGATCCTGTTCGGTCACCGTGGCGCGCTGGGCTACGCTCCCGAGAACACGATCGTCGGGTTCAAGCTGGCCCTGGCCCAGGGCGCAACGGGGCTCGAATCCGATGCCTGGCTGGCCGCCGACGGCGTCCCCGTCCTCGTCCACGACGAGACGATCCGGCGTCCCGGTCGGCGGCACTTCGTCACTCGCAGGGCGGCCGCCGAGCTCGGAGCGTTCGACGTGCCGACGCTGGCCGAGCTCTACGACGCGTGCGGCACCGGCTACGAGCTGTCACTGGACGTCAAGGACGAGGCCGTGGCAGCGGCGTTGATCGCCGTTGCCGAAACCGCCGGCGCCGTGGAGCAACTGTGGCTGTGCCATCACGAGGTCGGCCCGCTGGTCGGCATGCGCGCTGCCAGTCCCGCCGTGCGCCTGGTCCACTCCCCGAACCTGCGGGCGATCGAGGCTCGGTTCAAGGCGCATGTGGCCGAGCTGGCCCGCCTGGACGTCGATGCCCTGAACATGCGTTGGCGGGCATGGAGCCCCGAACGGCTCGAAGCGGTCCATCGGCAGGGTCTGCTCGCCTTCGCCTGGGATGCCAACGCCGACCCGGCCGTGGAGCGGCTGATTGGCCTCGGCGTGGACGGGATCTACTCCGACTACCCGGACCGCCTGGTCGCTGCGGTCGTCGCCCACGATCGCGCAGCAGGGGTTCTGCCCGCCTGGCGCTGACGGATCACTCCTGGTCCGGCGCCGGTGAGGCCAGGCCCCGGATGAACGCGGCGGTGCGGTCGAGCACGTCGTCCAGGACCGGCTTCACGCCGTGCCCCAGCCGTGGGTACGTAACGAGCTCGCCGTGGGGCAGCAGGGACATCGCCTCGCGGAGCAGGTCGATCCGGGCGAACGGGTCGGACTCGCCCGACAGGAGCAACGCGGGGCAGGCGATCGCCGGCCAATGGGCGACCCGCGGCCCGATCTCGGGGCCGCCGGGCCGGTGGAGCGGGTAGGAGAAGCAGACCAATCCCCTGTAGGCCGCCGCGGCGCCACCCGACCCGCTGGCGGCTGCCGCGGCGGCGAGGCTCGCCACCCGGCCTCCGAACGACTGCCCGCCGACGACCACGTCCGGTCCGGGCGGTGCCAGCTCGAGCCAGAGCGGCACGACGTCCTCCGCCTTCTTCTTGGGCAGGTCCACGGCGAGCGCCTCGATCCCGCGCGCCCGCAGGCCTTCGACGAACGGGGCCATGCTCGCGGCGTTGCCCGACGCACCGTGTCCCAGGACGACTCGGATGGTCATGCGCGGACGATACCGCGCGAAGCAAGGGCTCCGCCCATCCCTCCGGGCCCGGTGTTGGGCCGTACAGATTGACGTCCGCCAGTTGCTGCGCGATGCTATCGCAACTCGATGCAATAACAGGGAATGCGACCGTGCCCCATCCACTCGCCGATCTCGTCGCGCCGATCCTCGCGGTCGCCTCGTCGCCCGGCGGCATCGGCCTCATGGTCACCGCCGCCCTTCTGGGGATCCGCCACGGGATCGACTGGGATCACATCGCGGCGATCACGGACATCACCAGCACGACCGCGACGGCGGACGCAGGGACGGCCGCCCACGGGGAGCAGCACCGGGCCCTCGCCGCAGTCGCCGAGGGCCACCGTCATGAGCACGGCGGCCCGAGCGAGCTTCACGCCCATGACCTTGGACCGGGCGCCGCGACCCTGGCTCCGGCGGCCACAGTCTCGCTTGCGATGCCCGGTCGACTGGCCCAGGAGAACCGCCACGCGATCCTGCTGGGAACGCTTTACGCCCTCGGTCACGCCTCGGTCGTCGCCGCGCTCGGACTGGCCGCGCTGGTCTTCGGCGCGATCCTGCCCGCCTGGGTCGACCCGATCCTGAGCCGGGTCGTCGGCGTGACCCTGGTCGTGCTCGGCATCTGGGTCTTCATCTCGCTCTACCAGTACGTCCGCTACGGCACGGAGTTCCGGTTGCGAAGCCGCTGGATGCTCGTCTTCGACTCGGCCCGCTACGCATGGCGACGCATCCAGGCCAAGCTCCACGGTCATGCCCATGTCGAGCCGCTCGAGATGAGCTCGTATGGGGCTCGCACCGCGTTCGGTGTCGGCATGATCCACGGCATCGGTGCCGAGACCGGGACGCAGGTCCTGATCATCGCCGCGGTCGGCGGCGCGTCCGGCGCCGGGTTGGGGATCCCGATGCTGATCGCATTCATCGTCGGCCTGCTGATCTCGAACACGATCATCGTGGTCATCTCCGCGACCGGCTTCGTCGCCAGTCAGACTCGGCAGCGGATCTATCTCGCGTTCGGCGTTGCCGCCGGGGTGTTCAGCCTCGCGGTCGGCCTGCTGTTCCTGTTCGAGCTCGAGGGCCTGTTGCCAAACCTGGACCGGATCTTCGGGTTCATCGGCTCGTGACTGTCAGCGCTCGGGGGGATGTCTGGCCGTTCGTGCGCGAGCGCCTCCGGGCGCGCGGTCTGCGCTGGACCTTACAGCGGCGGACCCTGGTCGAGGTCCTGTCGCGGACCGACGGCCACATCACCGGCAGCGAGCTGATCGAGCGCTGCCGCACGCTCGATCCCGAAACCACCCCATCGACCGTCTACCGGACCCTCGACGTCCTCGAAGACCTGGGCCTGGTTCGTCACGGGCACGGCGCCGACGGCCGCGAGGAGTTCCATGTCCTGCCCGAGGTCGAGCACGGCCACCTGCACTGCTCGGAGTGCGGCGGGACCTGGGAGATCGACAGCGCAGAGGCGGCGGCCCTGGTCGGGCCGCTCGAGGCCAGCCGTGGATTCGCCGTGGACCTGAGCCATGTCACGATCGTCGGCCGCTGCGCGACCTGCCAGGCCGCCCCGGATCAGTCGGCGGTGGGCACGCCCAGGATGTTGAAGCCGCCGTCGACGTAGAGCACCTCGCCGGTGACCGCGCTCGACAGCTCCGAGGCCAGGTAGACGGCGCTCCGGCCGACATCCTCCGGGGTGATGTTCGTCCGCAGCGGGGCGACGTCGGCGAAGGAGCTGTACATCTTCTTGAACCCGGCGATGCCCGCGGCGGCCAGGGTCCGGACGGGCCCGGCGCTGATCGCGTTGACCCGGATGCCATCGGGCCCGAGGTCCGCGGCGAGATAGCGGACCGACGCCTCGAGCGCGGCCTTGGCCACGCCCATCACGTTGTAGTTGCTGACAACCTTCTCGGCCCCGTAGTAGGTCAGGGTGATCACGCTCGAGCCGGTCGTCATGAACGGGCGTGCCTCACGGCCGAGCGCCACCAGCGAGTAGGCGCTGACGTCGAGGGCCAGCGCGAAGCCGTCGCGCGAGGTGTCGACGAACGCTCCCTCGAGGTCTTCGCGCTTGGCGAACGCGAGGGCGTGGACGAGGATGTCGAGCCGCCCGTAGGTGGCGCCCCACTTGGCGAAGACCGCCCGGATCTCGTCGTCCGACTGGACGTCGCAGGGTTCGACAAAGGTCGAGCCGATCGAGGTAGCGAGCGGGCGAACGCGCCGCTCGATCAGGCTTTCGACCGAGCTGAAGCCGACCGTAGCGCCGTGCTCGTGCAGGGCCCGGGCGACGCCCCAGGCGATCGAATGGTCGTTGGCGACCCCGAAGATCAGGGCCTTCTTGCCGTCGAGCAGTGCCATTCGGGCGAGCGTAGCAGACGGGTACCCTACGACGGATGGCCGCTCCGACCCGTCGCCCGACCCGGACTTCGGCGCCCAACCCGACCCGTCGCCCGACCCGGGCCTCGACCGCCACCCGGGCGCCGACCGCCAACCTGCGCTTGGCGCTGGACGGCGTCCGGGCCCTCCTGCTGGATCTCGACGGCGTCATCGTCCTCAAGGGCGAGCTGCTGCCCGGCGCGCGGGATGCCCTGGCGGAGGTCGAGGCCCGGGCGATCCCGTATCGCATCGTCACCAACACCTCGCTGATCAGCCGACCGAGCCTCTCGCGCTGGGCCGACCGACTCGCCGCCCCGATCCCGGCCAGCCGGATCATGAGCGCGCTGTCCGCCAGCGCCACCTACACCCGGCACCGCTATCCCGGCGAGCCGCTGTTCGTGATGGCGTCCGCAGACGCGTTGACCGAATTCGCCGGCCAGCGCCTGCTGCGGGCCGAGGAAGCCGACGCGCCCCACGCGCGAGCCGCCGCGGTGGTCATCGGTGACGCACCCGACGCGATCACCTTCGACAACCTGAACCGGGCCTTCCGGCTCGTCCGCGGTGGCGCCGAGCTCATCGGGATGCACCGCAACCCGTGGTGGCTGACCCCGGAAGGCCCGACCCTCGACTCCGGTGCGATCGTCACCGGCCTCGAGTTCGCGACCGAGCGGCCGGCCCGGATCCTCGGCAAACCCTCGCCCGACTTCTTCCGCGAGGCGGCCGCCGAGCTCGTGGCCGAAGTCCGCGACGCGGGTGGACGACGGCTGCGTCGACACGACATCGCGATGGTCGGCGACGACATCCGCAGCGACATCCTGGCGGCCCAGCGCGTCGGCCTTCGCGGTGTGTTCGTCCTGTCCGGCAAGCACACCCTGACCGACGTCGAGACAGTCGCCGGCGGTCGCGGCGGGAGAGTCCCCGATGGGATCGCGCCGACCCTCCGCGACGTGGTCGCCGCGCTCGGCTGAGACAGCCGCTCCGGATACACTGGGAGGTCACTGCCCCGCGGAAGCCTGACCGCAAGCATATGGAGCCACCACGATGTCGACCGAGGCGAAGCCCCGCCTGAAGATCACCTATGCCACCCTCCGCAACGACAACGAGGAGCTCCACGCCCAGTACGAGGCCGGCCTGGTCAAGGCGCGAGCGATGCTCGGCGGGTCCTACCGCAACTTCGTCGGCGGCAAGGAGCGCGACGGCGACGGCACGTTCGAGAAGCGGACCCCGATCGACGGCTCGGTGATGGGCACCTTCGCCAAGGGCACCCGCCAGGACGTCCAGGACGCGATCGCCGCGGCCCACGAGGCGTTCCGGGCCTGGGGTCGAAGGCCATGGCAGGAACGGGTGGCGATCCTGCGCCGGGTCGCCGACGTCATCAGCGAACGCCAGATGGAGTTCGGCGCCCTGCTCTCCATGGAGGTCGGCAAGAGCCGGCTCGAGGCGCTCGGCGACGTCGAGGAGACGGCCGACCTGATCCGCTGGTCGTGCGACATGATGGAGCGCAACCACGGCTTCGACGATGTGATGGGCAATCTCGGCGACGAGGCCGTCCACACCCGTTCGGTCCTCAAGCCGTACGGCGTCTGGGCCGTGATCAGCCCGTTCAACTTCCCCTTCGCGCTGTCTGGCGGTCCGGCCGGCGGCGCCCTCGTGGCCGGCAACACCGTCGTCTACAAGCCCTCGTCTGACGCGCCGCTGTCGGGCGCCTGCCTCCTCCGGGCGATGCGGGACGGGGGCGTCCCGGCGGGCGTCTTCAACATGGTCATGGGTCCAGGCGAGACGGTCGGCAACGAGATGCAGACGAACCCCGGCGTCGACGGCGTCATCTTCACCGGCTCGTTCGAGGTCGGCTTCGGGCTGTACAAGAACTTCGCCAGGAGCTACCCCAAGCCCGTGATCGTCGAGATGGGCGGCAAGAACCCGGCGATCGTGTCGCGCCACGCCGACCTCGACGCGGCCGCCGAGGGGATCATGCGCTCGGCATTCGGCTTCTCCGGCCAGAAGTGCTCGGCGAACAGCCGGGTCTACGTTGAGCGGCCCGTCCACGACGAGCTGGTCCGCATGCTGGTCGAGAAGACCGAGGCGATCACCATCGGCGACCCGACCGACCGGCGCTACTGGCTCGGTCCCGTCATCAACGCCAAGGCCGTCGCCCGCTACGAGCAGGCGGTGTCGGAGGCTCGAAGCGATGGCCGTCTGGCCATCGGTGGAGAGCGGGTGACCGAGAACGGACTGGACCAGGGCTTCTTCGTCGCGCCGACGGTCGCCCTCGACCTGCCCAAGGACCATCGCCTGTTCCGCGACGAGCTGTTCGTGCCGTTCACCGCAGTCGCCGCCGTCGACTCGATCGACGAGGCGCTCGAGCTGGCGAACGAGGTCACCCTCGGCCTGACGGCCGGCTTCTACTCAGAGGACAGGTCGGAGATCGACCGGTTCCTCGACGAGATCGAGGCGGGGGTCGTCTACGTCAACCGCCGGGCCGGTGCCACGACCGGGGCCTGGCCGGGGATCCAGCCGTTCGGCGGCTGGAAGGGGAGCACCGCGACAGGCAAGGCCGGGGGCGGCTTCTACTACGTCCAGCAGTTCATGCGCGAGCAGAGCCAGACCATCGTGGACTGAGGCTGGGTGGCCGCTCGGCCCTCAGTCGTGTTCCGCCAGGACGGCCTGGATCTCGGCCTGGAGCGGTCGCCCGATCGAGGTGCGCTCGAGCCAGAGAAGGTAGTCCGGATCGTGCTTGGCAAGCTGGTCGATCGACCAGCCTTCGTATCGACCGAAATCCAGGACCGTGCCGGTGCCCGTCGCCATCTGGGTGGCCATCCGCGTCGCCAGCCGGCTCGACAACGGCGCCGCTGTCGCCGGTTCGGTCTCCGGAGCCTCGGCAGTAGCCGGGTCCTCGTGCTCGATGCCCATCTTCTGGTCGTAGGCCGCGCGCAGCCCGGGATCGCCTAGCTCTGCCCACGCCTTGTTGATCGCGGACATGTAGTGGGCATCGCCGCCGGTGTCGGGGTGGTAACGACGAGCCAGGCGACGGAAGGCGTTCCGGATCGTTTCTGGATCCGAGTCGGGAGAGACGCCGAGGACCGCATACAACGTGAACGTCGGTCCGCCGGCCCGACTATCGTCGGTCGATGCGGTGGCCACAGAACCGAGACTAAACCCGCATGGCGGTGATAGCGATAGGTCGTAGGGACCAAAACGACGAAGCCGTACCGCCTACGACGAATGACCCATGCCCAGGCCCGCAAGGTACTACCTCCACGCACCCCGACGGCGCCTCTCCGTGCGCCGTCGTGCGGGGATCGGCCAGGCCGTCTGCTAGACTTCCCCGACTATCCATCCTGCATAAATCGTATGCGTCGAGGTGCTCCTTGGCCCAGGCATCGCGGCTCGCCCAGGCGCGGCCCGTCCCCGACATCGTCACCGAGATCCCCGGCCCAAAAGCGCGCGCCCACGTCGCCTACGACGAGACCTGGACGTCACCCAGCCTGCCGCGCGCCTACCCCATCGTGCCGGTCCGGGGAGAGGGGCTGACCGTCGAGGACATCGACGGCAACCTGTTCCTCGACTTCGCGGCCGGTATCGCGGTGACCTCGACCGGCCACAGCCACCCCCAGGTGGTCGCCGCGATCAAGGAGCAGGCATCCGAGCTGATCCACTTCAGCGCATCTGACTTCTACCTGCCGATCTACGCCGAGGCGTGCGAGCGGATCGCCCGGATCGCGCCGATCGATGGGCCGGCCCGGGTCTACCTCGGCAATTCGGGGACCGAGGTCGTCGAGGCGGCGATAAAGCTCGCCCGCCATGCCACCCATCGCCCGTATCTCGTCGCATTCCAGGGCGCGTTCCACGGCCGGACTTACGGATCGATCAGCCTGACCGCCTCCAAGGCGAAGTACCACGCGGGCTTCGGGCCGCTCCTGCCCGGTGTCTTCCATGCGCCGTACGGTCAAGTCGAGGACCTGCGCTGGTTCGACGAGGTCCTCTTCGACAAGCTCGCCCCGGCGAACGAGGTCGCGGCGATCTTCGTCGAGCCGATCCAGGGCGAGGGCGGCTATCTCGTTCCCGAGGAGGGCTTTCTCGAGGGCCTGCGCGAGATCTGCGATCGCCACGGGATCCTGCTCGTCGCCGACGAGATCCAGTCGGGTGCGGGACGGACTGGACGGATGTGGGCGGTCGAGCATTGGGGGGTCAAGCCGGACATCCTGCTGACGGCCAAGGGGATCGCCAGCGGGATGCCGCTCGGCGCGCTGGTCGCGAAAGCGTCGATCCTCGAGGCGTGGGGCCCGGGTGCCCACGGCTCGACCTATGGCGGCAACCCGGTGGCGTGCGCCGCAGCGCTGGCCACGATCGACCTGCTCGAGGGCGGCCTGGTCGCCAATGCTGCCGCCCGCGGCGAGCAGGCCCTCGCCGGCCTCCGGCCGTTGATGGCCCGCTATCCCGGCCTGATCGCCGATGTTCGAGGCAAGGGACTCATGCTCGGAATCGAGTTCGACACAGCCGAGCACGCCGAGGAGGTCCAGTGGGCCGCCTTCGTCCGCGGCCTGCTCGTCCTCGAGTGCGGCAAGTCGAGCGTCCGGATGTCGCCCGCGCTGATCGTCAGCGAGGACGAGATGGCGACCGCCCTGCGCATCTTCGGGGAGGCTGTCGCTGACGTGGCAGGCGAGCATGGTGAGGTGCTGGCCGCCGCTCGGGAGGCCGGGGCGATCACCGGCGTCGAGTCGGCGACCTGATCCAAGCGGCCCCGTGTTCCTGATCGTCGCCGGTCGCCGATCCGACGAGGCCGGCCTGCGCGATCTGTAGACCGAGCTCAGGCGGGAGGTCGGCCGGCTGGCCGAGACGGCCGTTGAGGTCGACCGGATGCCGACCGGCGGCTCGGAGCGGATGGTCGTCCTGGCCGATGACGCCGACGAAGCGGTCGAGGTCGTCGAGCGGGCGATCGCCGCCGGCAGCGACGAGCTCCTCGTGCTGCCGCTGTCGGTCGCCGTTCAACAGGCCGGACCGCCCGCCGACGAGATCGTGGCATTCGGGCGTCGGATCGCCGATCTGCGGAGACGCCATCCCCGGGTCGATCTCCAGTACGTCGGTCCGCCGTTCGACGATCCGTCCGTGGTCGGCGCGGTAGTCGATCTTCTGCGTCGCCAGGAGGCGGGATCGACCGACCTGCTGCCCGCCGCCATCGACCGCGCCTTCCGGGGCGACCTCGCCATGTTCGGCCGATTCCTGGCCACGCTCAAATCGGGGCTGCCCGAGGATACCCGGCTCGTCCTTCGCGGCAGCGCCGTGGTCGGCGCGAGCTTTCGCAGCGGTGAGCCGTTCGACGCGCACGGGCCCGGGACGAGCGACCTCGACCTGGTGGTCCTGGGCGACGACGCGATGGCCCTCTGGTCGCCCGAGGCGTTCTACTTCCCGGGGGTCAACACGCTGCCGCTCTAGGCGCGCTGGGTCGCGCCGAGCCTCGACCCGGTTCGCACGGAGGCGCAGCAGCTCGTCGGCCGGCCGGTCAGCATCCAAGCCATGGTCCAGTGGTTCCTCGAGCTGCGCGCCGCGCTCCAGGGCCAGCCGCATCTCGTGCTCGACGACCCCGAGACGTGACCCTCCGCCTGGTCAGCTACAACATCCGCTTCGGCGGGCGACGGCGCCGTCAGCTCATCGCGGACGTGCTTGGTTCGGTCGAGCCCGACCTGGTCGTGCTGCAGGAGGCGGTCGATCCCGGGGTGGTGGCCTGGCTCGGATCGGAGCTCGGCATGAGCCTGGTCTTCGCCGAGGCCGGCCGATCGGTGGCCGCCCTCAGCCGGGTGCCGGTCGCCGATGCGGCGTGGCACGTGGCCCGGCCCGGGCGCAGCTTCCTCGAGCTGCACTTGCCCGATCAGGACCTGCGTGTCTTCGGCGTCCACCTGACCGCCGGCCTGTCCGGGCGGGGCGAACGACGCAGGGCGGTGGAGGCGGAGCAGCTCCTGCTCCGGGTGGCGGCGACCCCGGACGGCGGACGCCGGTCGATCCTGGTCGGCGACTTCAACGCGATCTCGTCGAGCGACGGTCCCTCCGTGGCCCGGCTGCCGATGTGGATCCGGATCCTGCTCCGATTCGATGGCGGGATCCGCAACGAGGTCATGACCAGGCTGCTCGAGGGCGATTTCGTCGACGGCTTCCGATCGCTCCATCCCGGCGAGCGGGGCTTCACGATGCCGGCGATCGATCCGAGCATCCGGCTCGACTACGCGCTGATCGGCCCGGACCTGGTCGGCGCGCTGCAGGCCTGCGCCCCGCTCTCGAGCAAGGGCTCCGACGGCCACCTCGAACCCGAGGCCCCGGGCGACGTCCCGAAGAGCGGGCTCCTGCTGGCCTCCGACCACCTCCCGCTGCTGACCGTTTTCGAGGTGTAGCCGGTCAGGTCGTCTGGGCCTCGGCCCCGGCCGCGTGCAGGTCGGAGGACCAGAGCCGCACGGCGACCGTCGCCAGACCCACCAGGATCCCGATGCCCATCGTCGGGGCGCCGATCCGCTTGATCTCGGGCGATGCCGCGACGAGGCCGACCACGAAGATCACCACGCCGACATTGACCACCCAGAACACGAGCTGATCGACCCACGGCCAGCGATCGGCCCGATCCGCAGCCAGGGTCAGGGTCATGCCCAGGATGAGGTTGGTCAGCACCCCGACGAACACCGAGTGGTCGAACGCGGTGACCACGCCGAACGGGATCTTGGTCGGATCGGCGGTCGTGATGAACAGGTAGATCACGTACATGAACAGGGCAGCGGCCACGACGATGAAGAGCGCCGCTGCGTGGACGTGGCGAACCGGTCGGGCCGCCATCCAGTCGGTCCGCAACGCCACGGGCAGGATCCGTCCGGCGAAGACGACGATCGCCAGCAGCGTGAGCAGGAGGTTCACCCCGCCTGCAGCCTGGACGGCCTGGGCGTTCCCGACCAGCAGGGCGAGGGCCAGGACGATCGCTCCGAGGAACAGCGCCCCGACCTGGACGAGGCCCAGCCGCGGGCGATCGGTCGTGCCCAGGAGGCGCCACTCGACGAAGCCCATCGCAACCAGCACGAGATAGCCGAACGCCATCGTGGCCGCGTGCGCGCCGATCGCGTCGCCACCGGCCGGGAACAGGTTCGTGGCCGTCGCGAACTGGATCTGGATGAGGACCCCGATCACGGCACCGTATGCGAACGTGGTCAGTCCCAGCGCGACCGCCAGCGTCGGCAGCGATCGACGCGCGAGGGCAACCCGCCAGATCCATACCAGCAGCCATGCGATCAGGACCAGGACAACCGTGCCGCTGATCGCCCGAGCCGGGTAGTTGCCGCTGTAGAAGGCGATGACGTAGATCGGGACGACGATGCCGAACGCCCAGGCCAGTGTCCGGTCGCCCGCCCGTGCAAGCCAGAAGGCAGTCGCCACGATCGCCAGGGTGATCCAGCCGAGCGTGCCCGAGTGGACGTGGGTCAGGAGCGTGTTACGCATCTCCGGCGGGCTGAAGTCGACCACGTCCAGGCCGTTGGCGATGCCGATCCCGACGGTCACAACGAACATCGCCATCGCGACCGAGTAGAGGCCCCGCGACAACCGCGGCCAGTCGGCGGCACTCGATGTGTACACGTGGCACCTCCTCCGGTCGTCCAGACTTCGTGGCCAGCGAGCCGCTCAACGACGCCTCCGGCACCCATCGTACCGAGGCGGCGTGGTCCGCGACAGCCCCGCCCTGCGGTAGACTCGCACCGGCCCCGCCCACCGGACGGTCCGGCGTTCGGCCGATCCCCGGAGTGCCGATGTCGTCCAAGGTCGCCTCGATGCGCGACGCCGTTGCCGAGCTCGTCCGGGACGGCGACACGGTGGCGATCGAGGGCTTCACCCACCTCATCTCGTTCGCGGCCGGCCACGAGATCATCCGTCAGCGGAAGCGCGACCTGACCCTCGCCCGGTTGACGCCGGACCTGATCTACGA
Source organism: Chloroflexota bacterium (assembly GCA_039931975.1). Classification (GTDB taxonomy): domain Bacteria; phylum Chloroflexota; class Limnocylindria; order Limnocylindrales; family CSP1-4; genus Chersky-267. The sequence continues at coordinate 18,918 of JBDTQW010000048.1, forward strand.
CCAGATGGTCGCCGGCGGCGTGGCCCGCAAGCTCATCTTCAGCTGGCTGGGCAACCCCGGCGTCGGTGGACTGGGTGCGATCCGGAGACGGATCGAGGATGCTGATCCAAGCCCGCTCGAGATCGAGGAGTACAGCCATTTCGGGATGGTCGGGCGGTACACGGCGGGCGCGGCAAACCTGCCCTTCTTTCCGCTGCGGAGCTACTTCGAGACCGACCTGCCGAAGGTCAACCCGCTCATCCGCCCGGTCGAGTCGCCCTACGGTGATGGGGTCGTCTACGCTGTGCCGCCGCTCCGGCCGGACGTGACCGTGGTCCACGCCC
>JBDTQW010000049.1:0-19197 GCA_039931975.1 Chloroflexota bacterium
CAGCAGGATGCCCAGCGGCACCAACGCGACCGAGAGCAGCATGGCCGGCCAGATGAACGACACGTCTACGCCCTTCGCCGCCGGCGCAGCATCGCCATCCGGACGATCGCCCGCACGAGATCCTCATCGGTCGAGAGCGAGACTGCATCGACCCCGGCACGCCGGAATGCGTCGTTCACGGCCGTCTCTCGCGATCGGGCCGCCTCCTGGAAGCGGCGGCGGAATCCCCGATCGCCGGTGTCCACGTAGAGCTGCTCGCCCGTCTCGGCGTCCTCCATGATGATCGGGCCGACGTCGGGCAGGTCGGCTTCGCGCGGGTCGATCAGGCGGACGGCGAGCACCTCGTGGCGTCGATGGAGCAGGTCAAGGGGTCGTTCCCAACCCGGTTCGCTGATGAAGTCGGAGACGATGACGACCAGCGAGCGTCGCTTGATGGCGTGGTGGGCCGCCTCGAGCAGCGGGTTGAGGTCGGTGAAGGGGGCCCCGGCCAGGCGTGGCTGGGCGAGCAGGTCCTGGATCAGCCGGAGGACCTGGACGCGACCACCGCGGGCCGGGAGCGTGTGATCGACCCGGCTGCCGTAGAACAAGGCACCGACCCGATTGCCCCGGCGGGTGAGCAGCCGGGCGAGCGTCGTGACGAAGTCGATGAGCACGGTCCGCTTGTGGCGATCCGAGTCGATCGTGCCGAAGTCCACCGAGGGGCTCAGGTCGAGCAGGAACCACGCGCTGATCTCGCGGTCCTCGTGGTACTCCCGGACGTAGGGCGTGTCCATCCGTGCGCTGACGTTCCAATCGATGTAGCGGACATCGTCGCCGGGCTCGTACTCGCGCAGCGCGGCGAGGTCGACGCCGTTGCCGTAGAAGAGGCTCCGGTAGTCGCCCTGAAGCAGGCCATCCAGCCGGCGGATGACCTGCCAGTCGAGGCGCTGGAGGATGCGCTCAGGCGCTGACGCGTGCGTTTGGCTGTTCACGGAGCGGCACGACGGGCACGGGCACTCGGTCGAGGACGGTCGTCAGGATGGCGTCGCTCGTTACGTTGTCCGAGAGGGCTTCGAAGGACAGGACGAGGCGGTGGCGGATGACGTCGCGGGCCATGTCGAGGACGTCCTGGGGCAGCGCGTAGTCGCGGCCGCGGACGAAGGCGAGGGCGCGTGCGGTCAGGATGAGGTTGATCGACGCGCGCGGGCTTGCGCCGTAGGTGATGTAGCGCTCGAGCTCGGGCATGCCGTGCGCCCGGGGCGCCCGGGTGGCGGTCGACAGGCGGACGGCGTACTCGTGCAGCGAAGGGTCAACGTAGACCCGGTCGACCTCGCGCTGGAGGCCAAGCAGCTCCTCGGTCGAGAGCACCTGCTGGATGGTCTCCGACAGCCCGGTCATCCGCTCCACGATGACGAACTCCTCGGTCGGGCTCGGATAGCCCACGAGGACCTTGAGCATGAACCGGTCGACTTGGGCTTCGGGCAGGGCGTAGGTGCCCTCGGTCTCGATCGGGTTCTGGGTGGCCATGACCAGGAAGGGTTCGGGCACGAGGTGGGTCTCCCGAGCGATCGTGACCTGGCGCTCCTGCATGACCTCGAGGAGCGCGCTCTGCACCTTGGCCGGTGCGCGGTTGATCTCGTCAGCCAGCAGCAGGTTGGTGAAGACCGGACCAAGGGACGTGCTGAAGTCGCCCGTCTTCTGGTTGTAGATGCGGGTCCCGATCAGGTCGGCGGGCACGAGGTCGGGGGTGAACTGGATGCGCTTGAAGTCGCCGCCGATCGCCTGCGCCAGCGTCTTGATGGCCATCGTCTTGGCCAGGCCCGGGACGCCCTCGACGAGGAGGTGACCCCGGGCGAGGAGGGCGACGATCATCCGCTCAAGCAGGTGATCCTGCCCGACGATGACCTTCTTGACCTCGTAGAGCAGGCGCTCCATGGGCACCGTGGCCCTGGCGCCTGCCTCGCGATCCGGTGGCATCCGCTGTCCTCCTCTTGGTCAGTACTGGGGCAGGCCGGCGGCTCCGCCGGCGACGTCGATCGGCACCGCCAGGCCGATGCCGATGAAGACATCGTCCTTGGTCGGGTTCACGAGCCCGGTGACGATCCCGATCACCAGGCCGTCACGGCTCAGCAACGGTCCCCCGGAATTGCCGGGGTTGACCGCCGCATCGAACTGGATGAGGCCGTGCAGCACCCGCTCACTGTTCGGGAACTGGAAGGAGCGCCCGAGGCCCGAAACCACGCCCGCGCTCAGCGAGCCGTACAGGCCGAACGGATTGCCCACGATGTAGGCCTCGCTCCCGACCTGTACGGCATTCGGGTTGCCGAGCGTCGCCGGCACGACGACCGCGGGCAAGTGGCTCGGCTGGAGCACCGCGATATCGTTCTCGGGTCGGCGGACCGTGACTTCGGCACTCGAGGTGCTCCCGTCCGCGAAGGTGAGCTTGATCGAGGTCGCTCCTTCGACGACGTGAAGCGCGGTCAGGACGTCGCCGGCCAGGTCGACGACGACGCCCGTGCCCAGTCCGTGTTGTTGCTGGCCCTTTTCATCGGGGTGATCCGACTCGATGAGGACGAGCGACGGCTGCACGTTTGCATACACGAGCTGGGAGAAGGGCGGTCCGGGTGTCTGCGACGCCAGTGCCTGGGTCACGCGGTCACGGATGTCGGTGCTGGTGGCCGGGGGCGCTCCCGGAAACAGCGCACCGTGGAGCGAGATCGCGATGAACGCGGCCAGGATCCCGGCTGCGAAGGGCGTACCGCGCCGGACGCGCGCGCCGATGCGGGCGAGGCGTTGCGACGAGGGGTCGGGCTCCGGACGGGGTACGCCGTCCGTCTGATCGGTCATGAGGAGGAGCGAGCTCCAGTCGCTTTTGGCCAGTCTACTGCCGACTTCGTCGGGGACCCCTGGACCGGTTTCGGCGGCTGGGCAGCCTCCATCGCGCAGCCTCCCACCCCGAGCGGCGAGAGTGCGCAGTTGACGGATCCGCGCCTGGGGCCGAAGGTGGAGGTCACGTCGCAGGCGCCGGGCTCCCATTTCGTCGTCCGAAGCGCGCGATGGATCGGATCCCACCCATGGCTCGAACACCCTTCTCTCCGCCTGAAGCGAACATCGTCGTGAGCAGCGACGGCTACTTCGACGTCTATCCGTCGTCCACCCGATCGAACGGGGACAAGCCCGCCTATCGCGGCCAGCTCGCCGAGCTCGGCGCGGGGATCCGCGGCACGGACGATCGACTCGCGGTTCGTCCCGGGTCGGTAGCGCTGGCCGATGCGGTCGGGGCCTGGTCGGCGGTCAACGGCGCGGCCGCGGTGCGCGGCGAGCTCGGCCGTGGCCGCGACGGTAACCAGACGGAGCTCTAAGGCCCGTTAGGCCGCGTCGAGGATCTGGATTTCGCTCAGCCGGGCCATCTGGTGGCGCGGATCAGGCCCGCCATCAGGTCGCGCGACTGTTCCAGAGCCGACACCATCGCGGCCTGCGAGATCGCATAGCGCAAGGTTCGATCGAGCAGCCCGGCGTCCGTCGCGCCCTTCAGCAGGAAGTCGGTCGCCCCCGCGTCCATTGCCGCGAGGTCGGTCGTCCGATCGCGTCGCCCGGTGAGCATGATCAGGGCAGCAAGACTCCCGGCCTCCCGGGCTTCACGGACGAGCTCGACTCCGGTCCGGCCACCGAGCTCGTGGTCGACGAGATAGGCGTCGTGATCGTCGAGCGCGATGGACGCAAGGCCTTCGTCGAACGTGGCGACGCGGTGGAGTTCGTATCGAACGCCCTCGACGCCGGCCAGGAGCGATCGCGTCAGGGACACTTCGTCATCGTCATCGTCGATCAACAGGACGCGGACAGGTTTGGGCTCCGGTGCCCCGATCGGGAGACCGATCGAATCGTCTTCGGGGAACGTCTGACTCATGGTCTGACCTCTTTCGCGAGAGAACCGATCTCGAACCAGTAGCGGCTCAGGTGATCGAAGAGCTGTACGAGACTCCCAAAGTCGCTCGGCTTGACGAGGTAGGAGTTGGCGCCCGCGTCGTAGCTCGCCGCGATGTCCGCCTCGGCGGTCGACGTGGTCAAGATCACCACCGGGATGCGCCGCAGAAAGGGGTCGGCCTTGATGATCCGGAGGGTTTCCCGACCGTCGATCCCGGGCATGTTCAGGTCGAGCAGGATGACCCCCGGCTGGGGCGCACCTGTGCGATCCGCATGACGACCTGTACGGCGCAGATACTCCAGCGCTTCCTCACCGTCTGCGACCAGCACGAACGGGTTCACGGCGCCGCTTTCGCGGTGGGCCATTTCGGCCAGCAGCCGATCGTCGGGATCGTCTTCGGCATAGAGGATCGCCGGTGCGGCGGGATTGCTCATGCGACGGGCGCGAGTGCGTCAACGACGACTGCGGACTGCGGCAGGATGATCACGAAGGTTGCACCTGCTCCTGGCTGTGACGTCGCGGTGAGCGTGCCGCCGAGCACGCCCACGATCCGGCGACAGATCGCCAGCCCCATTCCGGTCCCCTCGTAGTCGTGGCGGCCATGGAGCCGCTGGAACGGTGCAAAGATCCGCTCGACGTGCTTTTCCTCGAAGCCGATGCCGTTGTCGCGGACGCGGATCTCCCAGACCGCCGGTCGATCGCGCCGGGCCTTCGGTCCTCGTCCATCGCCGCGAGCTACGGCCTCGATGTGGACCTGCGGGGCGACGCCTTCTGGATGGAACTTGAGGGCGTTCGCGATCAGGTTCTGGAAGAGCTGGCGCATCTGCAGGGGACTGGCCAGGATCGTCGGCAACGGGCCGACGGTGACCTGGCCGTTGGTGACCCGGATGCGCTCGTCGAGGTCGGAGAGAACCTCTGACACCACGAGCCCAAGGTCAACTGGCCGTGGCGGCTCGGGTCGAATGGTGACCTGCGAGTACTCCAGGAGATCGTTGATCAGCGTCTGCATCCTGCCGGCGGCATTCGTCATGCGCAGCAGATAGTCGGAAGCTTCCTCGTCCAGCGCGTCCGCGGAACGCTCGGCCAGCCGATCGCCGAATGCCTGGATCTTGCGCAGGGGCTCCTGCAGGTCGTGCGACGCGATGGTGGCGAAGTCCTGCAGCTCGCGATTGCTTCGCTCGAGCTCCTCGCTGACGGCGCGCAACAGCTGCTGACTCGAGCGGGCCGCGCTGACGTCGCGGAACACGATCACCGCACCGGCGGTGTTCTCGTCACGGTCATGGATGGGGGCAACGGACTCTTCGATGGGAGTCTCGAAGCCGTCGCGCCGGACGAGGATGCTGTTCGACGGCAGGTGCACGACTCGGTCTCGCTCGACCGCCATCGTCATCGGATCGGGGATGGCTGCGCGACTCGTGGCGTCGAGGATCCGGATCACCTCGGCCAAGGGCCGGCCGTTGGCCTCCTGCAATGACCAGCCGGTCAGCCCCTCCGCCGGGATGTTGAGGAAGGTGATCCTGCCCTCCGCATCCGTGCAGGCAACGGCATCGCCGATGCTGTTGAGGGTGACCTGGGCGCGTTCCTCGGCTACGAACAGCGCTTCCTCCATGGTGTTGCGCTCGATGGCGTAGCGCAGGAAGCGGAGCAGCCCGCGGGTGTCGATCTGGCCCTTGATGAGGTAGTCCTGCGCGCCTTCCTGCAGCGCCTGCAGGGCCAGCGACTCGTCGTCCCGGCCGGTCAAGACGACCAGGGGCGTGCGCGGCCCGGCTGCGTGAGCCCTCTGCACCGATTCGATCCCTTGCGAGTCCGGCAGGCCGGGGTCGAGCAGGATGATGTCGAAGGCATGCCCGACCAGCTCCGCCTCGGCGTCGGCCATGCAGTCGACGTGGGTCAGCTCAGTCTCGGCCGAGCCCTGCTCCTTGAACATCTCGCGGAGGAATCGAGCGAACCCGAGCTCGTCCTCGACCAGCAGGAGCCGCTTGATCGATTCGTTGCTCACGCCGTTTGCCGGTGCTGGGGCAGGATGACCTTGGTCAGCCAGAAGTCGTTGATGCTCCGCACCAGGCTCTCGAACATCTCGAACGTCACCGGCTTGCGGAGGTAGGCGTTGGCGTTGAGTTCGTAGCTCTTCAGGACGTCCGCGTCCGCATCGGACGTGGTCAGGATGACCGTGGGGATCGTCCGCAGGCTGTCGTCGTCCTTGATGAGGGCGAGGACCTCTCGACCATCCATCCTCGGCAGGTTGAGGTCGAGGAGGATGAAATCCGGGCGAGGGGCATCGGCGTTGATCCCTTCTCTCCTCAGGAAGGCCATCGCCTCGACGCCGTCGGAGGCCACGTGCAGGCGTACGGCACCGTTGGCCTCGCGGAAGGCTTCTCGAGTCAGCCGGACGTCACCGGGACTGTCCTCGACCAGGAGCACCTCGATCGGGGTTCCAAGGACGGCATTCATGACCGCTGCTCGCTTCCCGCAAGGGCGAAGCGGAATGTGGATCCCTGGCCCAGCACTGATTCCACCGAGAGGGTGCCGCCGTGCCGCTCGACGATCTTCTTGCAGATCGCGAGCCCCACGCCCGTCCCGGAGAACTCATCGCGTTTGTGGAGACGCTGGAACATGCCAAAGATCCTTTCGAAGTACTGGGCGTCGATTCCCAGTCCGTTGTCCTTCACGGCGAAGGTCCACCTCGCCAGGCCATGCCTGGCGGCGGAGATATGGACCCGTGGCACACCGGGGGCCTGGTACTTGATGGCATTGCCGATGAGGTTCTGGAAGAGCTGGACGAGTTGCATTTCATCGGCCTTGACGATCGGCAGGGGATCGTGGGTCACCAGCGCGCCGCTGTCCTTGATGGCCTCATGGAGGTTCATCAGGGATTGTTCGAACGCGTATTCACTGGACGTATCCAGGAGCTCATTGCCGGTCGTCGCGACGCGCGAATAGGCCAGCAGGTCTTCGATCAGACGCTGCATGCGGCTGGCCCCATCCACGGCGAAGCCGATGAACTCGTCGGCCTCCGCATCCAGCTGGCCCTTGTAGCGTCGAGATAACAGCTGGGTGTAGCTGGCGACCATCCGCAGTGGTTCTTGGAGGTCGTGCGAGGCGATGTAGGCGAACTGCCCCAATTCCTCGTTCGAGCGCCCCAGTTCCTCGACCTTCTCGCGAAGGTTCGCCTCCGCTGCCTTGCGCACGCTGATGTCACGGATGGCCGCGGTCACCAGGACCCCCTCGGCACTGCCGAGCGGACTGAGCATGATCTCGATCGGAAACTCGGTGCCATCCTTGCGCCGCGCGGAGAGCTCGATGCCGGTGCCGATCTGCTGGGCCAGGGCGTCCTCGGCCGAGCGGAGGTCGTCGGCGACCAGTCGTTCCGCGAAGCCCTCGGGGATGATGTTGGTGACCTGCTGTCCGACGAGCTCGTCGCGGCGATAGCCGAACTGCTTCTCGGCCTGCAGATTGAGGAGGACGATCTCGCCGGCCTGGTTGACGACGACCATGGCATCGGGCGCCGCTTCCAGGAGCCCGCGGTACTTCGCCCCCGCCTCGGTGCTCTCACTGAGATCGTGGCTGAACTCGGAGAATCCGCGCAGCTCTCCGGCCGGATCGCGCAGGGCGGTGAAGGTGGATCTCGCAAGGAACTGCGATCCGTCCTTGCGGACGCGCATGCCCTGCTCTTCGTGCCGCCCGTTTGCGGCCGTCATCCGGAGGACGTCCTCGGGCCTGCCCTGTTCGATGTCACCGGGCGGGAAGAAGCGGGCGAAGTTCTGGCCGATGATCTCGTCGGCCTTGTAACCCTTGATCCGTTCCGCGCCCGCGTTCCAGCTGACGATCTGGCCGCGCGCGTCCATCATGAAGATGGCGTAGTCCTCGATCCCGTCGAGGAGCATCCGATAGCTCTCTTCGCTCACTCGGAGCGCCTCTTCCACGAGCCGGCGGCTGCCTTCCATCTGGACCAGGTGCTGTTCCGCCGCCCGGCGCACGCTGATGTCACGGATCGCGGCAGTCACCAGGACACCATCGGGGCTTTCCAGGGGGCTGAGCATGATCTCGATCGGGAACTCGCTGCCGTCCTTGCGTTCGCCAACGAGCTCGATGCCCGTGCCGATCTGCTGGGCCAGGGCATCCTCCTTTGAGCGTAGATCGTCGGCGACCAGGCGCTCGGCGAACCCATCCGGGATGATGTTCGTCACCTGCTGCCCGATGAGCTCGTCGCGGCGGTAGCCGAACTGCTTCTCGGCCTGGAGGTTCAGCAGGACGATCTCGCCGGCCTTGTTGACGACGACCATCGCATCAGGAGCCGCCTCCAGCAGCCCGCGGAATCTCGCGCTGGAATCCGCGCCGCTGTCACCCTTGTGCACCCTCAGCACGGCACAACGCAACGGAGGCGTCCGTCCTGAGGCGGAGGAATCGTCATGGCGGCTGGTTCTCCACATTTCGAGCGCGGGCAAACCTCTGGCGCCGCCCGTGGTTGTCGGTCGGTCGAGGAGGTCTGGAGCTGTCTTGTAGGCTAGAGACGGATCGACCGCCGCCAAGTACCCATTCGTTCGCGATCGCGCGACGATAACCGCGCCTCGGAGCGGGACGGCTAGCTGCGGTCCCGGTCGCTCCGTTGCTTCGCCACGAATGCGGCCGCCTGGGCCCGTCGCTCGAGGTTCAGCTTGGACAGGATCGAGCTGACATAGTTCTTGACGGTCTTGTCCGAGAGGAACACGTCGGCCGCGATCTCCTTGTTCGTCTTCCCCTCGGCCACGAGCATCAGGATCTTCCGCTCCTGGGGGGTGAGCACCGACAGCTCGTCGTCCACCTCCCCGGCCGCCATCCGCCGGACCCGCTCGAGCACGCGCTCCGTGACGGCCGGATCGAGGAGCGACTCGCCCCGCCCAACGGCCTCGAGCGCCGTGACGAGGTCGCGCGCACGGATCTGCTTCAAGAGATAACCCGATGCCCCTGCGACGATGGCCGAGAGGACCGCCTCGTCGTCCGGGAAGGAGGTGAGCATGATCACCCGAGTCTCCGGCAGCTCCGCGCGGATCTCGCGACAGGCCTCGACCCCCGAGCCGTCCGGCAGCCGGACATCCATCACGACGATGTCGGGCCGGTGACGGTGAGCCTGGGCGATCGCCTCTTCGACGGTGCCCGCCTCGGCGACGACCTGGAATCCCTCCCGGCGATCGAGGAGCGCGACGAGCCCCTGCCGCACGACCTCGTGGTCGTCGACGACGAGCAGGCGGAACGGCTTGGCGGGTTCGGTGTCGGCCACGGGTCAGGTCACATCAGTCAGCTGTCCGGCTGGGTAGTGCAACGATGATACGGGTGCCTTTGCCGGTCGTACTGTCCACCCGCAACGTCGCCCCGATCGTTTCGGCCCGGGCGCGCATGTTAGCCAGCCCCTGGTGGCCGGCCGCAGCTGGACTCGAGGCATCGAAGCCGACGCCGTCGTCGGCGATCGCGAGAGTCTCGCCGCCGGCGCCGCGCTGGAAGCTGACGGCCAGATGGTGAGCCTTGGCATGGCGCGCCGCGTTGCTCAGCGCCTCGCGCACCAGCTGCAGGAGCTCGGCACCGTGTTCGCGCGAGAGATCCCTGCCCGCCTCGAGGTCGACGTCGAGGTCGATCTCGGCGAGGGTGTTGTACCGGAACTGTTCGGCGAGGGCGACGATCCCAGCCGGGACATCCGTGCCGTCGAGGGTCTCCGGCCGGAGGCCGTAGATGAAGTTGCGCAGCTCGCGGATCGAGGACTGGAGCGAGTCGATGGCGGCGTCGACGCGGCCCTCCGCCTCGGCCGGGGAGGAGGTCATGATCTCCGGTACATCCTCCAGCGACAGCGAGACGGCGTAGAGCGACTGGATGATCCCGTCGTGCAGGTCGCGCCCGATCCGGTCGCGCTCCTGGACGATCGCGTAGTCGGCGACCTCCTGGTGCAGCCGCGCGTTGTCGATGGCGATCCCTGCGTGCAGGGCAAAGAGCTCGACGAGCCGCTGATCGGTCGGGGTGAACTCGGCGGCGCCGGCCTTGTCGGTCAGATAGAAGTTGCCGACCGAGCGGCCGCGCGAGGTGACGGGTACGCCGAGGAACGAGGTCATCGGGGGATGGTTCGGCGGGAACCCCGAGCTGTCGGGGTGGGCGCCGATGTTCGGGATCCGGTAGGAGAGCGCCTCGCGCATGATCAGACCGAGGAGGCCCCGGCCGCGTGGCAGCGGGCCGATCGCTTCACGTTCGTGGGAGGTCATGCCGCTCGTGATGAATCGCTGGATCTGGTCGTCAGGCCCGACGATCCCGAGCGCGCCATAACGGGCCCCGACCAGTGTCCGGACACGCTCGACGATCAGCTGGAGGGCGTCCTCGATGTCCAGGAGCCCGGCGATCGCGCGCGCCGCCTCGTCGACGGCATCGAGCGCGGCGGCGTCGAGAGACGCGCTAGCCGGAGGCTCGGACGTGCGGCGGGCGACCATGCCACGAGCGTAGCAGTGTCCCTGCATCCTCGGGACCTCCGGCCCCCCAGGACGGGCCGACCGGCATCTGGTCGCAGCGCCGCCATGGGACGAGGGTTGGATCCATGGACCTGACCTCGCCTGCCACAGCGCCTGGATCAGCAACGACACGCTCGGCGGCGTCCACCGGCAACGAGGCGACCGACGAGGCGACCGGCCTCGAGGCGGTCCCTGAGCGCGTTCTCGTCGCGACCGACGGGAGTGCGACGTCGGCCTCTGCCGAGCGCGCGGGGATCGAGCTGGCGACCCGGTTCGGCGCCAGCCTCATCTTCCTGAGCGTGATCGATCCGTCCGGCCTCCGGCCTCCCGGCGGCCTGTTTCACACACGCGTCGACCAGGTCCGAGCTCAGCGTGAATCGGCGCTCGCCCGGATCGTCGACAAGGCCCGTCAGCACGGCGTCGCCGCGCAGTTCCTCATCTGGGAAGGTGATCCGAGTGCCTCAGTGATCGAGGCCGCCGCCGCAGAGGGCGCCGACGTCATCGTCATCGGCAGCCACGACCGGGGGCCGATCGGCCGCCGACTGCTCGGCAGCGTCTCCGCACAGGTACTGGCGCGGGCGCGACAGCCCGTCATCGTCATTCGACCGGGCGAACGGCTCGACGACGTCTGGCCGATCCGGGCGCCTGGCCCGAACCCGACGGCCAATGCCGTCATTCGACCGGCGGCTCGGTCGGTCTAGACGGGGTCTCGCCGCGAACCCGGGACCGTGCCGCAGGCTTCATCGCGGGCGGCGATCGTCTCGTGGCGGCCTACCGACGCTCGAGCTAGAGGTCAGGACCGGCCGATCGTCGGGGGCACGAACGGCAAATCGTCCGCGGACCGTGCTTCGAGGAAGTCGAAGTCGCAGCCGTCCGGCGCCTGGGTGACATGCTCCTGGTACAGCCGCGGCCAGCCGCGACGGTGGACCGTGGGCCATGGGGCCAGGTCGGCCCGCCGCCGGGCCAGCTCCGCGACGTCGACCTCGAGCTCGACCACCCGGGCCTCCACGTCGAGGCGGATGGGATCGCCGTCCCGGACAAGGGCGAGCGGTCCGCCGACGGCAGCCTCGGGCGCGACGTGCAGGACGACGGTCCCGTACGCGGTCCCGCTCATCCGGGCGTCGGAGATCCTGACCATGTCGCTGACGCCAGCGTCAAGCAGCCGTCTTGGGATGGGGATCTGTCCCCACTCGGGCATCCCGGGCACGCCGCGTGGCCCGCATCCGGCAAGGACCAGGACCGATTCGGCCGTCACCGCCAGGTCCGGATCGTCGATCCGCGCATAGAGATCCTCGTGGCCGCGGAACACGACGGCCGGGCCGCGGTGGCGGAGGAGGGCCGCTGTCGCCGCGGCGGTCTTCATGATCGCTCCGTCCGGCGCGAGGCTGCCGCGCAGGACAGCGATGCCGCCCGACGCCGCGACGGGATCGGATCGGCTCCGGATCGCCAGGCCGTCCGCGGCCCGTGCCGCGCGGATCGTCTCGGCCAGCGTCCGCCCGGTCACGCCGACCGTGGTCGTGTCGAGGTACGGCTCGATCTCGCGCAGGACGGTGGGCAGGCCACCCGCCTCGAAGAACGCGTCCATGAGATGCGCTCCCGAAGGTGCCATGTCGGCGACGACCGGGACCCGCCGCGACAGCTCGTCGAAGCGTTCGAGCGGCGGACGGATCGCCCGGCGGCCGGCGATGGCGCAGAGGTGGATCACCGCGTTCGTGGAGCCGGCGATCGCGGCCAGCACGGTGATCGCGTTGTCCACCGACGCCGGGGTCAGGATCCGCGATGGACGCAGGTCCTCGCGCACGAGCTCGACCGCGCGCCGCCCGCTCGCGTCGGCCGCGGCGACCAGCCGCGCATCCCCGGACGGGATCGCCCCGGCGCCCGGCAGCATGAACCCCAGGGCCTCCGACAGCTGGGCCATGGTGGAGGCGGTCCCCATCGTGTTGCACGCACCGATGCCGCACGACAAGCAGGCTTCCAGCTCGTCCCAGTCGGCGTCCGACAGGCGCCCGGCGCGCCGTTCCTCCCAGTACCGCCACAGGTCCGTACCACTTCCCAGCCGGCGACCGCGGAAGGTCCCCGCGCGACGCGACCCGCCGGTCAGCTGGATCGCCGGGAGATCGGCCGAGACCGCGCCCATGAGCTGGGCCGGTACGGTCTTGTCGCAGTTCGCCAGGAGGACGACCCCGTCGAGGGGATACGACCTCAGACACTCCTCGACGTCCATCGCCATGAGGTTGCGGTAGAGCATCGCCGAGGGCTTCATCAGGTCCTCGCCGAGCGAGATCGTGGGGAACTCGAGCGGGATGCCGCCCGCCGCCCAGACCCCGCGCTTCACCGCGCCGGCGAGATCGCGCAGGCCGGCGTTACACGGATTGAGGTCGCTCGCCGAGTTCGCGATCCCGATGATCGGGCGATCGTCATCGGCCTCGATCTGGATTCCCAGCGCGCGAACAGCCGCGCGATGGAGGACACCGACCTCCGTGTCTCCGCCAAACCAGGCTCGGCTGCGGAGGGAGCTCATGGCCGGCCTCCGCCGGTCTTCAGCGGCGAGCCTGTGCCGCGCAGGGTCCACGCGATCGCCAGCCCAAGGAGTGACGAGGCGATCAGGAAGATCGCTGCGACGACGTTCAGCTCCGGCGTGAAGCCGCGCCGAACCTGCGCCCAGACGTAGGTCGGCAGGGTCTGGTCCGTACCCGCGACGAGAAAGGTGATGATCGTCTGGTCGAACGAGACGGTGAACACGAGCAGGGCCGCCGCGATCAGCGCGCTGCGCAGATTGGGCAACGTGATCAGGAAGAAGGTCTGGATCGGCGACCGGCCAAGGTCGCGAGACGCCTCCTCGAGCGACGCGGGGATCTGGGCCAAGCGGACCGCCACCGTTCGCTCCGCCACGACCAGCGTCACCAGGATGTGGGCCAGGATGATCGTCCCGAGCGAGAGCCGGATCCCGGCGAGCAGCAGGAAGCTCAGGGTCGCGACACCCACGATCACCTCGGGCAGGAGGAACGGCAGGCTCAACACGAATTCGTACAGGCTCCGACCCGGGAACCGCGCCCGCCGGAGGGACAGGGCGATAACCGTCCCCAGGGTCGTCGACACGATCGTCGCGATCGCGCCAACGAGGAGCGTATTCCCGAACGCGGCGATGATCGCGTCGTTGCCAAGGAGCCGCTCATACCAGCGCAGCGAGAAGCCCTTGAACGGCAGCGTCGCGGCCGGGGAATCGTTGAACGACAGCACCACGATCACCACGAACGGCGCGTAGATGAGCACGAACCCGACGAGGGCGACCGTGCGCGTCAGGACCCCTCCGAGCCGGCCGCCGAGGGTCATCGGCTCAGCCCTCCAGCCGGGGATCGGCCCCGGTGATCGACACGCGTTCCATCGTCCCCAGCCGGGCGAGACGGGCGACGACCAGGAGCATCCCGGTCATCGTCGCGATCAGGACCCAGCCCATCGCGGCCCCGCGGGGCCAGTTGTCCGACGGTCCGAACTGACCGAAGATCACCCGTCCCACGAGGATCCCCGACGGGCCGCCCAGGACCTCGGACGCAACGATGTCGCCGATGGCCATGACCAGCACGAAGGTGACGCCCGCGAGAACGCCCCGGCGAGCGAGCGGAGCGGTCACCGTCCAGAAGACCCGACGCGGACTCGATCCCAGGTCCGTGGCCGCCTCGAGGAGCGAGGGCGGCACACGTTCAAGGGCGGTCAGGATCGGCAGGACCATGAACGGCAGCAGGGCCGATACCAGGGCGATCGCCACGGCCGGGGTGTTGTAGAGGAAGAGATCCACCGGTTCGCTGGTGACCCCGGCAGCCTGGAGGCCGTAGTTGAGGACGCCCTTCACGCCCAGGATCGCCTTCCACGAGTAGATCTTGACGAGCAGGTTCGTCCACAGCGGGACCATAAGGATCAGCGTCCCCAGCGCCCGGCGACGCGGCGTCGTCCGGGCGAGCACCAGGGCGATCGGGAACCCGATCGCGAGGCAGGCCGCGGTCACGACGACGGCGGTGAGGACCGTTCGCCACAGGACGATGGGGAACACGCCATCGCCGATCAGGCCGAGGTAGTTGGCGAGCGTCGGGATCGGTTCGATCGAATACGACGCGTCGGTCAGGAAGCTGACCACGAGCAGGATCCCCAGCGGGATCCCGACGAGCACGACGACGAACAGCAAGCCCGGCAGGAACAGCGCGAACCGGCCGAGCCGGTCGTCGACCCAGGCAAGCCGACCGAGCTGGCGATCGACCGCCGGAGCGCGGCTCACTCCTCGCTCTCCCCGGCCTCGATCGCTGGACTCGTCGACGGGCCGACCGGGGCCTCGAAGCAGCGAGCGTCGTCAACCGACCAGGCCAGCGAGATCTGCTCGCCACGGCGGTGTTCGGCCGCCGCGCCTGCAGGCAGGTGCGCCATCAGCGGCGCGCCATTGGCCAAGCGGGTCACCAGGCGAGTCTCCGAGCCCGCGAAGATCACCTGCTCGACGGTCACGCTGACGACCGCGTCCGATTCGCGGGCGGGGCCCGTCCGGATGAACTCGGGGCGGATGGCGACGTCGACGTCGGGGCCACGCAGGGTGGTCCCCGCGGGAAGCCCGAAATGGCCGTCGGCCAGCGCCACAGACCCATCGGCCAGGCGGCCACGGAGGATGTTGTTCTCGCCCACGAAGCCCGCCACGAACGTCGAGGCCGGGCGATCGTAGAGCTCGTGCGGCGGCGCGAACTGCTCGAGTCGGCCATCGTGCATGACCGCGATCCGATCGCTCATGGTGAGGGCCTCGTCCTGGTCGTGGGTCACGTGGACGAAGGTGATCCCGAGGGCCTGGCAGAGCTCGACGAGCTGCAACTGGAGCTGCTTGCGAAGCTTCAGGTCGAGCGCGCCAAGCGGCTCGTCGAGGAGCAGCACGCGTGGCTCGCAGACCAGCGCCCGGGCGAGCGCGACGCGCTGGCGCTGGCCACCCGACAGTGACGTTGGAGCGCGATGGCCGAACCCGGCCAGGCCGACCCGTTCGAGCATCGCGCCGGCTTTCTCCGCGATCGACGTCCGGTCCAGCCTCTTGGCCTTGAGCCCGTAGGCCACGTTGTCGAAGACGGACAGGTGGGGAAAGAGGGCGTAGTCCTGGAATACCGTGTTGACCGGCCGGAGGTGCGCCGGGACGCGGGCGACATCTTGTCCGAGGACGAGGATCTCACCGCGGGTCGGTGACTCGAAGCCGGCGATCATCCGGAGGGTCGTCGTCTTGCCCGAGCCGCTGGGGCCGAGCAGCGTCACGAACTCGCCCGATCGAATGGACAGGTCCAGGCCGCGAACGGCCTGGAACCCATCTCCGAACGTCTTCGCGACGCCGCGCAGCTCGATGCTCGGCAGGGTCGACGACCCGCCGGGAGCCGTCATCAGTTGGCGGCCTTCACCTTGTCCCATGCTGCAAAGCGCTTCTCGATCGAGTCGACGCCGTGAGGCGCCTCCTGGTTGACCAGGGTCTTGAAGAATGCCTCGTCATCGATGTGCAGGAGCTTGGCGACCTTCGGGTCGACCTCCGCCGCGAGACCCTTGATGACGCCGCCCCAGAAGCTCTGGGTCGTGACCGTCTTCTGGACATCCTTGTCGAGGGTGTAGTTGAGGTACGCGTAGACGGCGTCAAGCTTCTTCTCGCCACCCTTGGTGATGGCATGGCCGTCGACGAAGTAGGTGACACCCTCCTTCGGGGAGAGGTCGGCGAGCTCCAGGCCCTGGTCGAGCGCATTCTTGTTGAGGAGCGGGCCCTGGCTCGGGGCGATCGAGATCTCACCGGCCACGAACGCGTTGGCGGCCTCGCCGTAGCCGGGCGTGATGACCTTGACGCACTTCTTCTTGGTCTGGATCAGCAGGTCCGTGATCTTCGTGTAGTCCGCATCGGTCAGCTCGTACGGCTTGGGCATGCCCAGGTAGAAGGCCGCGAACTGGATCATGTCGGACCCGGAGTCGATCCAGCCGATCTTGCCGCAGTAGGGCGAGTCGGGGGAGAGGATCGTCGAGTAGCTCGCCTCGGGGTTCTGGATGTCCTTGGGGTTGTAGGTGATCGGGAACGCTCCGAAGACGTAGGGGACCGAGCCGCGCTTGCCGTCCGCCGTCTTCGTGGAGTCCTTGAACACCGCGGCGACGTTGGCCAGGTTGGGGACCTTGCTCTCGTCGATCGGCAGGAGCGTGCCCTTGGTGACCAGGTCGGACAGGTAGACCTTGTTGATCGCGACGATGTCGAACTGCGTGCCGCCGCCGGCGTTCAGCTTGGCGAACAGCTCGTCGTCCGCGCCGACGGGCGTGGCGTTGATCTTGATCCCGGTGTCCTTCGTGAACCGGGCGACGACTTCGGGCGATTCGTAGCCCTCCCAGGTCAGGATGTTCAGCTCCTTGACACCGCCGAACTTGTCGCCGGCGCCGCAGGCCGACGCGACGATCGCCACGACGGCCAGCAGGGCGGCCAGTCTTCGAGTCACAGTTCGTTCCTCCTCCACGAGATGGGTCTGGTGCCGGTGGGATGGCCGGTGCTCGCGTCCCCCACGGTCAACGTTCGGGGGCCCTCCTTTCCGGCGCGACGGGAACGCCGAGCCCCTGGGCATGAGGTGCCGACTGGATCGAGTCGGGCCGAAGTCGCGTGAGCCACTCCAGGGCGATCGCGGCCCGCCGGACCTTCTCCCGGCCGATGAGCTTCGCATCCTCGTAGGTATGCAGCCCCGATGGGTAGAGCATGCGCGAGTTACGGAGCCCGAACTTGGTGTAGATCGGCGCCCCGACGGCCACGAAGTCGGCGATCTCATGACCGCGGACGACCCCGCCTAGAGAGTTGGGCGACTCGAGGTAGAGGTCGACCGGCAGGCTCGTCGCCGCGCGCATCTCGGCGAGGTGGCCGAGCGTGGCATCGGACGGGATATTGGCGCTGCCGGCGCCCAGGTCGCTGAGCAGGCGCATCGTCGCCGGGTTCGTGCCGCCGGCCAGGACGCTGATCTTCCAGACCACGTCGGCCGGGATCTCGCCGGCCCGCTGCATCGCCACCAGTACGGTGAGGTGGCCTGGGTCGGCCACGAGGAATCCGCGGATACCGCATTCCACCGCCCGCAGGACGTCCTCGGTGGCGTAGGTCAGCTGGCGCATCCCGCGGAGGTGCCCGAAGTGGCCTGCCCCGTCGTCGGTCCGGGTGTGGACGCCGATGTCCCACCCGCCGCGCGGCCCAACGAACAGGGAGATCTCCAGCCCGGCCTCTGCGCCCATGGCGGCCATCTCGCGCAGCTCGGCTTCGCGCAGGAGCCCGCCGCCGCTGCCCTGCGAGACCCGGTTGATCGTGACGCCGAACTCGCGACCGGCGGCCACGACGGTCTCGAGGACCGTCGGCCCCTCCACGCTGGGGATCTCGACCCGGAACTCGGCCCCGTCCGGAAAGCGCTGGGTGCTGGTGGCCGGAGCGTCGGCCGACTCGGCCGGATAGCCGAGTCGTGACAGGGACGCGGCGGCTTTCATCTTGGTCACCTTGTGAGCTGCAGGATGGCGGGCCGGGCGATCACTTGCCCGCTTGAGAGGGTCGACGCGACCGTCGGCCAATCGTCTGACTGGGTGAGGAGCTCGGGGCCGTCGTCGGTCACCAGGAAGGTGTCCTCGATCTTGCCACCGCCGGCGAGGCTTGGGTTGTACGCGACGGCGTCGCCGGCCGCGACCTGCCGGGTCCACCAGGGGCTCTGGTTTTGCCCGGGGGCGATCTCGAACTCGCGTTGCTGATAGCCGATCGGCCCGCCCTGATAGTGATCGCGCCAGGCTCCGGGCTCGCCGATCGCGTCGTATGCGCCGGCGATCGCCTCCGTCACGCTGCCGTAGGTTGTGCCCGGGTGGAGCGCATCAAGGATGCGAGCCTCCACCATCCGGCAGCGCGCGTGGACGTCGTCGAAGTCGGGCGAGGTCCCGGCCGCGGCAAACCGGGTCAGCGCGACGTGGAGTCCTGCCCGGGCCCCGACGACCACGACCATGGCCAGCCGCTTGATCGGGTCACCGACCGCGACGGGATGCCGGAACCTTGCCACGCGCTCGTCTCCGCCGACGATGAGGCAGGCGGCGAAGATCCCGGCCGACTCAAGGCCGGCGGCCACGCGTCCCGCGAGGTCCAGGTCGCGCTCACCAGCGTGCCAGCCATGCAGCGCGGTCTCCACGGCGGATGTGGCCTCGAGCGCCATGTCGCGCAACCGCGCGATCTCCGCCTCGACGAGGGTCAACCGCAGGCCGATCAACGTCCTCTCGGTATCGATCCCGAAACCGGGCTGCCCGTCGGCGGCGATCGAGGCGCGAGGCGCGGATGCGATCGTCTCGGACAGGGCGAGAAGGCCATCGGGTTCGTGCCACGGCGCCGTACGGAGCTCGAACCCGAGCGCCTCCACGTCGAGTTCGTCGCTCAGCCTCGGCGACTCGACGTCGGTGGTGACGACGACAGCCCGGTCCGGCGTGATAACCGCCCACGCGAGCCCGAACGCCGCGCCGCGCTCGATCGGGTCAGTCAATCCAGCGCCGATCCAGGCGAGCGACCCGGGACGGCTCAGCACGACACCAGGCAGGTCGGCTTCGGCCAGCCAGGCGCGCACGGCGGCGACCTTTGCGGCGACCTCGCTGGTGCGGGCGGCAGTGACGGTTGCGGACGGCATCGGCAGGCGCCGCGCGGCGCACCTCCTCGTCGGCGAAGCGTTCGGTATCACCGAACGCCGTTCGGTGCTACGGTAAGGCTATCCTTCCTGTCAATGATGCGTGAGGTCCTGGCGCATGGTGAAGGACGGGCGGTACCGGGTTCGTTCCGTCGAGCGAGCGCTCGACTTACTG
>JBDTQW010000050.1:0-18840 GCA_039931975.1 Chloroflexota bacterium
AGTCGCGAGTCCAGGGACGACTCACTCAGTAGGGCTGACCGCCACGAACCGCGCCGGGGCCGACCCAGCGCCGGGCGCGGTACCATGTCGCTCCCGAAAAGGCGACAGCGCGAGGAGGGCCGATGGCCGGCGACGTCTCGTTCGACGTGGTGAGCGACTTCGACGAGCAGGAGCTCCGCAATGCCCTCGACCAGGTTCGGCGCGAGGCGATCCAGCGCTACGACCTGAAGAACGCCCACATCGACATCGAGCATGGCAAGGGCGAGCTCGTCATCACCACCGACGACGAGTTCCACGCCGGCGTGGTCAAGGACCTGATCGAGTCGAAGGCCATCCGGCGCAGCCTGTCGCTCAAGATCTTCGACTGGGGCAAGGTCGAGCAGGCTGGCGACAACAAGGTCCGCCAGCAGGTCGGCCTCCGTCGCGGCCTGCCTGAGGATGTCGCCAAGAAGATCACCAAGCTCATCCGCGACGACTTCCCAAAGGTCAAGTCGCAGATCCAGGGCGACGCGGTGCGGGTCTCGGGCAAGAGCAAGGACGACCTTCAGCGGGTGATGGCCAAGCTGCGCGAGCTCGACGAGAAGGTGCCCCTCCAGTTCGAGAACTACCGTTAGCGGGCCCCGCACCTCGACCGGGGAGGGGAACCCCGCCGAGTACCTGATCGAAACCTCGGAGCCGCTTCGCGAGGCAGGCCAGTCCGACGAAGCCCCGGTCTTCGGCGAGGTCCTGACCGAGCCCGGGACGCCCGGCGCGCCCGAAGCACCTGGCGAGCCCAAGCCCGGGGCCGAGACATCCGCCGAGCCCGAGGCCGGAGCTTCGGCCGAGCCCAAGGCCGAGTCGCCACCCGAGCCCGAGCCCGAGGCTCAGCCCGAGCCCGAGGCTCGGCCGGAGCCCGAGGCGCCCGCCGAGCCCGAGGCCGAAGCTTCGACCGTGCCCGACGCTCCACCCGAGTCCGAGCCGACGGCGCCGCCCAGCGCCCCGCCGTCACCGCCGCCGACGCCCGTGGCGCCGCGCACAGTCGGCCGCCTGATCGCCGATGCGCTCCAATCAGCCGGTGTGACGACGGCATTCACCGTGCCCGGGGAGAGCTTCCTTGGCCTGCTCGATGCGCTGCCCGATGTCGGCATCCGCGTGGTCGCCACGCGCCACGAGGGCGGTGCCGCGTTCATGGCCGAGGCGCATGGCCAGCTCACCGGGCGACCGGCGCTGTGCATCGCCACCAGGGCGGTGGGGGCGGCCAACCTGGCCATCGGCATCCACACCGCGCGGGCGGACTCGACGCCCATGTTCGCGATCGTCGGGGGTGTCCAGCGGGCCCACCGCGGCCGGGAGGCGTTCCAGGAGGCCGATCTGGTCGGCTCCATCGGCCGGCTGGCCAAGTGGGCGGTCGAGATCGACACGCCGGCTCGGGCGGAGGCGCTCATCGGCGAGGCGATCCGGCACGCGCTAGCCGGTCGACCCGGGCCGGTCCTCATCGCGGTCCCCGAGGACGTCCTGGACGAGCTGGTGCCCGGGGCCGTCGGCGAGGCTGCGCCGTTCCGGCCGACCAGGGTGGAACCTGAGCAGGACGACGTCCGCTCGATCCTGCAGCTCCTGACCTCCGCCCGACGCCCTGTGATCCTGGCCGGCGCGGGTGTCCTGCGATCACGCGGGACGGCCGACCTGGTCCGCCTGGCCGAGCTCCTGGAGGTTCCTGTCATCGCTTCGTGGCGTCGCGGTGACGTCTTCCCCAATGATCACCGGCTATACCAGGGCATGACCGGGCTGGGTGCCCCGTCGACCGTCAAGGCTCGACTCGAAGCCGCAGACGCGGTCGTGGTCCTCGGCTGCCGACTTAACGAGATCGCGTCATTCGAGTACGCCCTGCCCGGAGGCGCGAGCCGTTGGGCCCACGTGGATCTCGAGCCGCGGACTGCCCACGCGGGCCTCTCGGCGCCCAGGCTGGCCGTCATGGCCGACGCCCGGACCTTCCTGCGTGTCGCTCGTCGGCGCGTCTCGTCGGGGGTCCTCGACGCCGCGTTGTTCGATGCTCGCCGGGCGGCCAACGAATCCGACCGAGCGGCCTTCGAGGCGGCCTCCCAGGTCGATGAGCTTCCGTGGGAGGGGCCAGGAGTCCATCCGGGCCGGATCGTCGCCACGCTCAACGCGGTCCTGCCGCCACAAGCCATCCTGGCCACGGACGCGGGGAATTTCGCGGGCTGGGCGGCGCGAGGCTACCGCTTCCGCCGTCCGGGCACGTTCCTCGGCCCGACGTCCGGGGCGATGGGCTACGGGCTGCCGGCCGCGATCGCCGCGTCGCTCGAATTCCCTGGTCGCCCGGTCGTGGCGCTCGCGGGCGACGGCGGCTTCGCCATGACCATGGCCGAGCTCGAGACGGCGGTGCGCGAGGGCGCCCGGGTCATCGCGCTCGTCTTCGACAACGGCCGGTTCGGGACGATCCGGATCCACCAGGAAGGCCGCGGGACCGGCGTTGGGGCGGCGACAGAGCTCGGACCGGTCGATTTCGCCGAGATCGCCCGAGGGCTCGGTGCCCACGGCGTTCGGATCGATGCGGACGAGGCGTTCGAACCGGCTCTCCAGGCGGCGCTCGTCGCCGATGGTCCGACCGTCATCCAGCTGACCCTTGATCGGCGCTGGAGATCGGTCGGCCAGCTCGACGCGGTCGACGGATGACGGCGACCGATCCGCCTCGCTCGGTGAGCGATCTCCCGCGCGGCGTCCGGGTCGAGACGATCTACGTGGTCGAGGCCACCTACGGTCCGGAGGCCCAACGGCTGCGGCCGGCGGTCCGTCCGGAGCATCTGGCCCGGATCGCCCGGCTCATGGCCGAGGGTCGGATCGTGGAGGCGGGCGGTTACCTCGATTTCAGCGCGGCGTTGCTGCTGGTGCGTGCGTCCAGCGAGGCCGAGGCCATCGAGCTGGTCAGCGACGACGTGTACCTCAGGTCGGGCGTGTGGACGACCCTTCGGGCGAGGCCATTCGGACTAGTCGTCCCTGAGGGTCAGCGAGAGGTCGGATAGCCGGTCAATCGCGGGACGTCGAACCCGGCTTCGGTCTCTCCGGAGCTGGGCGACGGCCGGCCGACGAGGCGACGGACGCGGAGCGCGATGCTCGATCCGCGCGACCGACGTCGCTCGAAGGGCGGCTCATGGATGAGCGCGCGGGCAATGGCATAGCGGAGGCGACTCTCGCGCCGGGTTCAGCGGGCCGTTCGGTCAGCGGCCCGGGCGGGGAACGTCGGTCCGCTCGCGCAGGTTGAACGCGACCCCCTCGACGTTGCCCGTGTCGATATCCCGCCGCGGGATGGCGGTCATCCGCCAGGCGACCCCGTCTCGCTCGACCCAGCGGCCGAGCGGTCGCGCATCGCGGTAGACCGTATCGAGGAGGTCGAACGCAGGACCGGCCAGGCCGAGGATGCCCTCGCGCGCCGGCAGGCCCACCGCGACGGGGCCGAAGCTCTCGATGAACGATGGGTTGGCGTAGACCACGACGTGGCCGGCGCCGGCGCAGATCGCCGCCGGGCGCGGCGCCAGGGACAGCCCGACTGAGCGTTGTTTGAGGGCTCCGGTTTCGTCGTCGATCACGGTCCGATCGTAGCGCGGGCGTCCAGCGGTCGGATCGGCTCGGCACCCCCGTTCCAGGCGATCGCCCGGATCAACGCGATGACGCCGTGAGGTCACGCAATCTGGTCACCGTCCGCCAGTTGCGAGCGGTGGCGATCACGTGCTGGCGGCGCTCGATGAGAGCTCCCGAGAGTTTGGTCCGGCCCATCCCGTCGGGGAGCAGGAGATGGATCTCGCGTCCGGCCACCACGACCTCCTCGCGACCGGCGGCGGCGTCCCGGAGCGTGTCTGCAGCCTCGGCCGCCAGCGCATCCGAGAGGAACACGACGTGGCGCGAGGCCGGATCGGCGCCGGCGAAGGCGTCGGTCGCCACGATCTTCTCGAGCTCCCGGTGGGTTCGGCCAAGGACCCGGATCTCCAGCGCGAACTCGTGCCGGATCGCCTTCTCCACCTTCGCGCTGATGCCACGCGGGTCGAGCGGCGACGAGAAGGCCACGTTGCCACTCTGGACGTACGTCTCGACGTCCGTGCAGCCGAGCCCTTCGTACAGCTCACTCAGCCTGGCCATCGCCACCCGGTTGTGGCCGCCGACATTGACGCCCCGGAGCAGCGAGCACTGGCGTGCCGCGGTTGTCATGCTTCCACCCTACGTCGTCGTATTTGGTTGTGTGCGCAACTACCAACGTGCTAGGATGCACGGGAACAGAGGAGTTCGTTCCCATGCCAGCCGTCGTCGTCGATGACATCACCGTCCTGCCCCGCCTTCCCGAGCCGGATCCGGCCATGGCCCGCCAGCGCCCGGTCCGCAGCGTGACCGATGCCCCGCGTGGCTTCGAAGGGGAGGGGTTCCCGGTCCGCCGGGCCTTCTCCGGTGTCGACTTGGGCGACCTCGACCCGTTCGTCCACCTCGACCAGATGGGCGAGGTCGAGTACGCGCCGGGCGAGCCAAAGGGCACGCCGTGGCATCCCCATCGCGGCTTCGAGACCGTCACCTACATGATCGACGGCACCTTCGAGCACAGCGACTCCAACGGTGGCGGGGGAGTCATCACCAACGGCGATACGCAGTGGATGACCGCCGGCGCGGGGATCCTCCATATCGAGAAGCCGCCGGAGGCGCTGGTCGTCAGCGGAGGACTGTTTCATGGACTCCAGCTGTGGGTCAACCTGCCGCGCGACCAGAAGTGGACGGCCCCGCGCTACCAGGACCTCCGGGCGGGCGAGGTCGCCCTGGTCTCGTCCAGCGATGGCGGCGCGCTGGTGCGGATCATCGCCGGGGACGTGGCGGGGCACGCCGGACCGGGCTCGACTTACACCCCGATGACCCTCGTCCACGCCACCCTCAGCCCCGGCGCACGGGTGTCCCTGCCCTGGCGGGTCGACTACAACGCGCTGGTCTACGTCCTGGCCGGCAGCGGCTCGGTCGGCGCCGAGACCCGCCCCATCCAGACCGGTCAGCTGGCCCTCTTCGGCTCCGGCGACTCGCTGACCGTCGCGGCCTCGGCGGTTCAGGAGAGCCGTACCCCCAACCTCGAGGTGATCGTCCTCGGCGGCCGGCCGATTCGCGAGCCCGTCGCCTGGATGGGCCCGTTCGTGATGAACACCCGCGAGGAGGTCATGCAGGCGATGGCCGACTACCAGGCCGGCCGACTCGGCTCGATCCCCGCGATCCACAACGCTCCGACGACCGTGATCGAGTCCGACCCGCCAGTGCGGGCCTGATACCGCCGCCTCCGCCCGCATGCCTTGACCGGACGCGAGCTCACGGTCAGCGCCCTCGACCGGCTCGTCGGCCGAGCAGCCACGAACCCGCCCCCAGGCCAGACAGCGCCAACAGCACGATCGCCAGGGTCGGCTCGTTCCGGCGCGGACGGTCGGCGAAGAGGCCAGTGGAGGTCGGGGGGATCGTGACGTTCGGTGGGGGCGTCGGAGTCGGCGGAATGGCGATCGCGAAGCTCACATCGTCGAGGAAATTGCCGACGGAGTCGTTACCGGACCCGGTGCTGATCGCCCGGAAGGCGAACCGCGTGCATGTCTGTCCCGCCGGCACGACGTACTGGTCGGTGTGGCTGCCCCATCCGGCGACGCCATCGGTCAGGTCGGGCGAGAAGTAGTCCCAGCCGCTGTCACTGGTGACGTCCGCCGTGGTGGCATCGCCGATCAGGACGCGCATGACGTCGTCGCCTCCCCGGCCGCGGTGCCTAAGGGTCCACGTCATCGTCTGGCCGGGTGTTGAGACGACGTCCTGGTACAGGGTGCCCGGCGAGTTCGCGTTGATCTCGGCGAAGTTGACGCCCTCGTCGGCCGGCACGCCACCGAAGCCGGCGCCCCAGATCTCGATCTTCCCCTCCGTGTCGGTCGTCTGCCACGGCGGCACATCGACGGCGTCGAAGAACGCGAACGTCCCGGCCGGTACGAGCGGCACCTCGAAGCCACCGTTCTGGAGAGCGGTCGAGGCCGTATCGCAAGGGGCCGCGAGGACAGGCCCGGTCGTCGCGGAGAGCGAGGCAAGGAACAGGGCTCCCGCGCCGAGAGCCACCCGGGCAGGTCGTTGCATGGCGTCACCTCAGATCGGATCCAGCGCATCGTCTCACGTGGTGCACGCGGTCACCGCATCGTCGCGACACACGAGGGTCGCCAGCGTCCCGAGCGGGTCGCGAACAGCCAACGAGGCGCCTCCTGGCGTATGGTGGGGCCATGCTCGTGTCGCGGCTTCCGTCGCGCGTCCTGGCTGCCCTCCTGACCATCGCCCTCCTTTTGGGCACGGTGGGTCCGGTCGCGGGCGCCGTGGATGCACCGTCCGCGAGCTTCAGCGTCGCCGTCAGCGGCCTCCAGGCCACATTCACCGATACCTCGGGCGGAGACCCGGCCGCCTGGGCATGGGACTTCGGTAACGGCTCGACGTCCACTGTCCAGAACCCGACCCACAGCTACGTGCCGGGGTCGTACACGGTCACTCTGACCGCCTCCAACGACGGCGGCTCGGACCAGGCGACCCGCGATGTCACCATCGACGCCCCGCCACCGGCCAGGACGTACTCGGCCAACCTGTACAGCAACATGGTCCGCTATCAGAACCCCGACCTCACGGCGTGCGTCGGGGCGGCCACCCTGATCATGCTCAACCAGGTGGCGACCCAGGGCTCCCAGGGCGACGGCTTCCAATGGGTCCCGTCGACCGAGCTGAGCAGGCAACGCTCGATCATCCGGTGGGCGCGCGCTCACGACACGCTCGAGCCGGGGCCCGGTGGCACGGATCCGAACGGCTGGCGCAACGCGCTCAACCAATACGGCTGGGACGATTACGAGGATCCGGCCACGATGACCTACCAGGTCTTCAGCTTCACGTCGTACACCACCGCGCTGAAGAGTGCCGTCATGGCGCTGGCCCGCTACCACAAGCCGGTCGGGATCCTCGCCTGGGCCGGTGGCCATGCGCAAGTGCTCAACGGCTACTCGGTCTTCGGCCAGGATCCGAAGAGCTCGGGAAATTTCACGGTGAAGTACGTCTACCTGACGGATCCGCTCAAACGTGACGGGTTGCGCAACACCCGGATCTCGTTCACCAACCTGATGCACGGCCCGCTCAAGTACCGGCTGCGAAAGTACACGCAACGAGACAGCCCGTATGACGACCCGTACACGGCGGGCTTCCTGGCTGCGCACAGGGGCTGGTACGGGCGCTATGTCATCGTCGCCCCGGTGAGGTAGGGCAGCGAGCCCTGCCGGGACGCGCTACGCCTACGGCTTCGGGCGCTTGCGTTTCGGGGCTTCCTTCGCCGCCTTGGCCTGGGTATCGAGGATCTGCTTGAAGACCTTGCCCATTCCCGGCCGCAGGAGCGCTCTGCGCTGCGCCTCAAGATCGCGATCCCGACGCTTTGCCCTGGCGATCTCCCTGGGATCGAGCTCCTCCGTCATCGACCGATCGTAGCGCCTCCCTGGCAGTCAGCTCATGTCGAGCGGCGCACCTCCTTCGAGTCGAGCTAGGCTCGCTGCGATCTCGCGCAGTCGGCTCGACGGCCGGGGACCCGATACGATCGGCGTCATGCCCCGCCTCTCGAACTCGTGGCCGCCCGCGGCCGGTGTTATCGGCTGCCTCGCGTTCGTGCTCATTGGCTGGACCGGCCTGCTCGTGCCGTCGCTCATCCGGTCCGTGAAGGACACGTTCGATCAGTCGGACGCAGGGATCGGCCTCTTCTACTTCGTCTTTGCCGTGGCGTACGCGTCGGGCTCGCTCGGTGGCGGGCTCGTCATCGAGCGGCTTGGGCGAAGGACCGTGCTGTCGCTTGCCGCGGGGCTCCACGGCACTGGCCTGGTGGCGTTTGCCGTCGCTCCATCGTGGACCGTCTTTCTGCTCGTCGCCATCTCTGCAGGGCTGGGCGCCGGCGCGATCGACGGCGGGACGAACGGGATGTTCCTCGACCTGTTCCGGTCGGGCCGCGGCCGTGCCCTCAACCTTCTGCACCTGTTCTTCAGCCTGGGTGCGCTGTCGGCCCCGCTGGCCGTCGGTCGGCTGGTCGGGTCCGGGGTCGAGTGGCAGGCCATCGTCCTGGCCAGCGGTGGTTCGGTGATCGTGTTGGCGGTCTTGTTCGCGGTCGTGCCGGTGCCCCACGGCCGGCAGGCGCGGGCGGCGGCCGAGGACACTACCGAACTCGGTCTCCTCGAGCGTGCACGAAGCCGATTGGCGGCGCCCCTGCTCCTGTTGGCGTTCGCGATCGCTTGCTACGTCGCCTCGGAGGTCGGCGTATCGAGCTGGCTGGTCCGTTTTCTCGAGCCGGCACCGCTGACCGCCGCCACGACGGCATTGTCCCTGTACTGGGCGGGGCTGGCGGTCGGTCGCCTCGTCTCCGCCCGCCTGGCCGATCGATTCGACCACGTTCGCTTCGCAGCCGCTTCGACCGCTGCGATGTCGGTCGCCTTGTTCGGCGCGATCCTGGCACCTTCGCTGCCGATCTCGGTCGCGCTGTTCGCGCTGGCCGGGGTGGTCAGCGGACCCGTCTTCCCGATGATCATCGCCATCGGCGGCGATCGCTACCCGGATCGATCGGCGGCCGTGGGTGGTTTCCTCACGAGCGCCGCGGTCGTCGGGTCGGTGGTGTACCCGCCGATCATGGGTCTCTTGTCGGTCACCAGCGGCCTGACCGTGGCGATGCTGGGGACGGCCCTGCTCGGTCTGGCCTGCGCGGCGGCGCTGATCGTCGTCGGTCGGATGCCCCTGGGCGAGCCGAGCCGCATCGCCGGGGCGGCTGGTACGATAGGGGGGTCGAGCAGGTTCCGGTGTTAGTGCAACCTGAACACTCGGTCCGGCCACAAGGCCCGGGCGAAATCGGGAACCCCTCCCGCTCACCCTGGAGTCTGCGCGTGGCCCTCGCCCCATGGATCCAGCCGGCCGTCCTGGCCGAATACGTCCACAACACCGGCATCCGTCTTCGCCGGCAGTTCCGGGGCCACACACGCCATCCCGGTGCGGCCGCTGCGATCGTGCGGGCCTGCATCGAAGCATGCTGGAACGGCCGGACGTTCACGGCCAGCCCGGGTCACTTCGACATGTTCTGGACTCGCGACCTGTCGTTCAGCGTGCCCTCGCTGGTGCGCCTCGGGCACGGCCCGCGCGTTCATGACTCATTGGCTTATGCGCTCGACGTGTGGGCGCGCCGGCGCAGCCACATCACCACGACCATCCACTACTTCGACCGTCCGGGTGATGTCTACGAGTACGGCGTCGATTCGCTGCCGCTCTTCGTCGCGGCCCTGCGCTCGGCCGGTGCGGTCGACCTGGTCGAGCGCTATCGCCCGTGGCTCCAGGCCGAGATCTCCCACTTCTACTCGATGGTGGTCGACCCGGCCACCGGGCTGGTCCGCTCGGACCGCAAGTTCAGCGCCCATCGCGACACAGTGTTCAATCGCTCGAATGCCTACGGCAACACCATGGTGGCGCTGCTGGCCAAGACGATCGAGGAGACCGGCTGGTTCGCCTCACCGTTCGAGCGCCATTTCCGCGGCGACTACGGCCGGTTGCTTCTCGAGCACTTCTGGGTCGACGACCACTTCCGCGATGCGCTCGGCGACGAGACCGTCTCGGGCGAGGCCAACATCTGGCCGTTCTACACGGGAGTCATCGGTGACTCCGAGATCGTCGCGTCTGCGCTCGCATACCTCCGGGCTAACGGCTTCTGCGATCCCTACCCGCTGCGTTACGAGACCATCCGGCGGCCCTCACGTGAGGTCTGGGTCACCCGGCATCTGCTGCCCGACTACCAGGGCAGCAC
This sequence comes from Chloroflexota bacterium, assembly GCA_039931975.1. Lineage (GTDB taxonomy): Bacteria > Chloroflexota > Limnocylindria > Limnocylindrales > CSP1-4 > Chersky-267. Next base: position 9,833 of record JBDTQW010000050.1, read on the forward strand.
GGTCTGGACGAGTCTCGGGGCGATGTACCTCCAGGTGCTCCGGACCGTCGATCCCGGCCTCGCGGCGAGCGAGACCGCTCGGTACGTGGACTGGATCGAGCGGGACGGCACCTTCTGGGAGGTCATGAACGCCCAGGGCCAGAACTGGGTCAGCCCGCGCTGGATCATGATCGGCGAGGAGTCGATGCTCTGGTCGGCCATCTTCCTCGACGCGCTCGAGCACCTTTACGAGGCGCCGGCCTACCTGTCGGAACCGGACGTGCCGCTCGCCGAGGCCCTCGTAGCCTAGGCTCCCGCAATCGCGTCCGCCGCATCGGCGCTGCCGGTCGAGCGGACGAACAGCTCGCCCATCCGGCGCACGTACGCTCGCAGCTCCGGTGGCTCGACCACCTCGAAGCCGGCGCCGACCGAGGCCAGCACCATCGACGGCCAGTCAAGCGTGTCGACGCTCATGCGCAGCCGGCAGGCGCGTTCTCCGAGCGGTTCGACGGTCCCCCAACGCTGGACGATCCGCTCGACGTCGGCCGCCGCGGTCCGGATGTCCACGACGACCCGGTAACGGGTCGGGATGGACCCGAGCTGTGTTTTCACGAACGCCGCGGAGTCCCCGCCGGGCAGGTCTCGCTGATGGAAGCGGTGTCGAGCGCGGGTCGCTCAGGCGGTCGAGCCGGAAGGTACGCCAGGCCTCGCGCTCCATGTCCCACGCCACCAGGTACCAGCGGCGGCCCATCGTAACGAGCCGGCTCGGTTTGACCAGGCGCGTTGCCCGGGAGCCTTCCCGGGTGGTGTAGTCGAAGCGGAGGCGTTCGTCGTCCTGGCACGCCTGCGCGACCACGACCAGTGACTCCGCGTCGACGCTGGGCCCGCCACCGAAGACCACCGGCACCGTGGACGCCCACAGCGCGTCGGCGCGGCGCCGGAGTCGCGGGGGCATCATCCGCAGGATCTTGCCCAGGGCCTGGACCGAGGTCTCCTCGATCCCGGATACCGAGCCGCCGGCCGCCGACCGCAGGCCCACGGCGATCGCGACGGCTTCGTCGTCGTCGAGGAGGAGGGGCGGAAGGGTAGCGCCGGCCTCGAGCTGGTATCCACCGGCCACGCCGCGACTGGCGTTAACGGGATAGCCCAGGTCGCGCAGGCGGTCGACGTCGCGCCGAAGCGTCCTCTCGCTCACTTCCAGCCGCTCGGCCAGCTCCCGGCCGGCCCAGAACCGGTGGGTCTGGAGCATCGAGAGAAGCCGCAGCATCCGCGTGCTCGTGTTCGCCATGCTTGGAAGGTCACTCGTATAGCGGCCAGAAAATGGCCGGAAATGATCGTACCTTGAAGACCGACGGAGAGAGAGGGAGACATCTCATGGACATGAAGCTGGAACTGGTTGCGGTGCCCGTCACGGACGTGGACCGGGCGAAGGCCTTCTACGCCGATCAGGTGGGGTTCAACGCGGATTACGACCACAAGGTCAGTGACACGATCCGATTCGTGCAGCTGACGCCGCAGGGATCGGCCTGTTCGATCGTCATCGGTCCTGGGATCACGGACGCGGCGCCGGGCTCGGTCCGCGGCATACAACTCGTGGTGACCGACATCGAGGCGGCACGCAACGAGCTCGTCGGGCGTGGCGTCGAGGTCAGCGAGGTCCAGGACTTTCCGTGGGGCAGGTTCGTGTTCTTCAACGATCCGGATGGCAACAAGTGGCTGTGCAGGAGATCCCGGCGCGAGACTGACCGGCGACGATCGCGGCTCGTCTAGAATCGAAATGCGAGGACACAGACCATCACGTGGAGGGGACTGCCCGTGTCGTCCTACCCTGAACCGCGCTACGAGGGCGAGCCCGGGCTGACGAAGGCCACGTTGCGATCGGCCGATCACGATCCCGAGCTGCGCTACCCGTCGGGCGGGCCGTCCACTACCTCGCGACCGGCGACTCGACCGGCGGCCACTTCGGTCTCTATCGCTGGGAGATGGCGGCCACCCAAGGTGGTCCCGAGCCGCACTTCCACCGGACCATCTCCGAGTCCTTCTTGTCCTGTGGGGCACCATCCGCCTCTACGACTGGAGAAGCTGGGTGGACGGCCGGCCGGGTGACTTCCTGTTCGTGCCGGAGGGCGGCATGCACGCGTCCGCAACGAGTCGGGGGCGCCCGCGTCGATGCTGATCCTGTTCGCGCCGGGCGCTCCACGCGAGGACTCTTTCGAGACGACCGCCCGGCTGGCCGCAGGCCTTGGTCATGAGCGACGACGAGACGACCGCCTTCTACCTGCGCCACGACACGTCCTGGCGACCGCCCCGGTAGGCGATACTGCGCTCCATGGCCCTCCGAACGACGTCCGATCTCGACGCCCACCTTGCCCATGTCCAGGCAGCTCCCGCCGACGGCGGCCGGGTCGAGCTCGTCGTCCGCCGTCCGGCCGTCGACCAGCGCGAGATCCTGGCCGAGGCCGTCCTCGACCCGGACATCGGGCTCGTCGGCGATGGCTGGCTCGGGCGGGGCAGTCGATCGACCGCCGACGGGTCCGCCGACCATGACGCCCAGCTGACCCTGATCAGCGTGCGCGTCCTCGAGGCGTTCGAGCCCGATCGGTCGCGCTGGCCATTGGCTGGCGATCAGCTGTACGTCGACCTCGACCTGCGCGAGGAGCGACTGCCCGCCGGAAGTCGCTTGGCGATCGGCACCGCCGTCATCGAGATCAGCGCCGCGCCCCACACCGGGTGCGCCAAATTCAGCGCTCGATTCGGCAGCGAGGCGCTGCGGTGGATCAATTCACCGATCGGTCGCGCCCACCGGATGCGGGGGCTCAACGCGAGAGTGATCACGGGCGGCACGATCCGCCCCGGCGACGAGATCCGCCGGGTCTGACCCGCTACGGCAGGGACCTGAGGATCCAGGCCTCGACCGGCGCGCGTTTGCCCTTCACGGGCACGTACCCGAGGGGGTCACCCTCGGGCCCGCGGCCGGGCGGACCACCCGCGGACGCGGCCCCCGGTGAACCGCCGATGGCATCCCACGTGGCCCGCGCGACCACGACCTGACTTGGCTCACCCGCCGCCATCAGGCGTGCAGCGACGTTGGAGGTGTCGCCGATCGCAGCGAAGCTCCGTCGCTGCTCGACGCCGACGTCGCCGACGACCGCCCGACCGGTGTTGACCCCGACCCGGAAGATCGGCCAGTCGGGGTGGGTGGCGGCCACCGGGCGGCCCGCCTCCACGATCGCCAACCCGGCCCGCGCGGCGCGACGGGCATGATCGGGCTGGTCTCCTCCCGCGTTGAAGATCGCCATCACGCCGTCGCCGGCGAATTGCTCGATCGCGCCTCCGGCATCGTCGATGACCGGCACGACCGCGGCCCAGTACTCGTTGAGCATCGCGATCACCGCGGTCGGGGCGCGGGTCTCGCTGAACGTCGTGAACGCAGCCAGGTCGGCGAACAAGACGGTGACCTCGCGCTCTTCACCGCCGAGACGCGCGGACGGCTGGCGGCGTACCTGGTCGGCGGCGACCGATGGGAGGTACGGCCGGAACGCCTCGTCGAGGCGTCGCAGCTCCTGGGCGGCGAGGGCGAGCAGGACGACGTCGTCGCTCGTGGCCCCTTCGCGTCGGAGTCCCGTCAACACGCGCTCGGGCGTCTCGCCGCGCGCCTCGGCGGCCGCAACCGCCGCGATCGCGCCCGCATACCAGCGATCGACGCGAGCCAGCGTTGCCTCGAGGTAGAGCCCGCCAAAGGCTCCCGTGAGGGTGCCGGTCCGGCGATATTCGCTGCGTGCGCCCAGGGCGATCGCGGCGAACGCGGCCAACATCAGCAGATGCCACTCCCACCAGGTCGCGTGCCAGTTCCGGCTGAGGGTGACAGCGATGGTGGCCTCGCCGAGGAGCACCAGGGCGACTGCCATGGTCAGCAACACGGTGCCACCACGCTGCCGGTAGGTCTGCACGCAGCGCCAGGCCGCGATGAAGTAGAGCACCTCGGCGATCACGGACAGAGCTGCAAGCAGGCCCGCGATCTCCTTCGACGGCGGCGGGCCATCGAGCGGTGGCAGGCCCGCAAGCGACAGGACCGCCCAGACGACCATCGCCACGACGAGGATGACCAGCATCGCGGAGCGCAGGCGGAGCACCGTCGCGGCACGAGGACCCGCCAGGGCGCTGGTGGAGGCGGCCGCAAAGACCGACGCGACGATCAGCCCCACGGGTGTGGCGATGATGAAGCCCAGGTTGGGGCGAGCGACGAGGACGTCAGGCGTGGCCAGTGCGTGCAATCCGAGGAAGCCGGCACTGGCCATGAAGGCCATCGACACGAGAACCAACCGGGCGTCCCGGTACCGACCGGCGGCCACGTTGGTCAGATAGGCGAGCGCGACATTGATCGCGGCGGTCAGCAGGACCAGCCAGAAGTGGCTGGGATGATGCTCCCACTCCACATCGAGCTCGGGTCGCGCCAGCAGCAGGGCCAGCCCGACGAGCGGGAGCGCGAGGGCCAAGGCGATCGACCAGGCCACGCGAGCCGTCGCACCGATCGCTGAGGGACGGCTCGACATGCGAGACAGCATACGGCCGGCAGGCGGGACGACCGAAGGCGGGACTACGGAAGGCGGCGCGCGGCCGATCGCGCGGCGTGGAACCCCGACATCCCGTGGACCCCGCCGCCGGGCGGCGTCGATGCCGAGCAGAGGAAGATCCGGGGGTTGCCGGTCGCATAGGGATCGAACAGCCGGAGACTTGGACGGGTGAACAGCTGGCCCAGGTCCATCCGGCCACCGGCGATGTCGCCCCCGACGTTGTTGGCGTTGTAGGCCTCGAGCTGGGCGGGTCCGCTGGCCGAGCTGGCCAGAACGCGCTCGCGGAAGCCCGAGGCGAAGCGCTCGATCTGGCGCAGGATCGGCTCGGTCATGTCGGCAGTCGATCCGTTGGGAACATGGCAGTACGCCCAGACCGTTGCGCGTCCCTCCGGGGCCCGCGTGGGATCGAAGCGAGTCTGCTGTACGAGGAGCACGAACGGCCGATCCGGCACCTGGCCGCGCGCGACGGCGGCTTCGGAGAGCGCGATCTCCTCGAGTGTCCCGCCGAGATGGACCGTACCGGCGCGCGACAGCTCGGCCGCGTGCCAGGGGATCGGGCCGTCGATCGCGAGATCCAACTTGAACACGCCCGGCCCATAGCGGAACCGGGCGAGGCGCCGGCGATAGCCCGACGGCAGCGCGTCACCGGCGATCCCGAGCAGCTGGCGTGGGGTGACGTCGAACAGCGCCACGCGATGGGGAGGCAGGTCGTCGAGGCGGTCGATCCTCCGCCCGGTCTCGATGGTCCCGCCAAGCGCGCGGACTTCGTCGGCCAACGCCTCGGACAGCCGCCCCGCCCCGCCCGCGGGGATCGGCCAGCCGTCCGCATGGGCGCTCGCGAGCATGACCAGGCTGGCCGCCCCGCTCACCGGCTCGGTGAGGCCGATCAGCGAATGGGCCGCCGCCCCGGCGAACAGGGCCCGAGCCCGTTCGCCGCGGAAGCGTCGGCTGAGAGACGTCGCCGATCGGATCGCCAGGCGGCCGAAGAGGGCCAGCCGGATCGTGCGGGGCGGCGCGAGCGGGATATGGAACGGCGCGAGGACATCGGGCAGCAGCAGCTCCCAGTCGCGGACCAGGGGGTCCATGAGGCGGCGATAGGCGTCGGCATCCCGTCCGAGACCCGCGGCGGTCGTTCGGACGTCACGCTCCAGCAGGACCGCCGTCCTGTCGTCAAGGGGGTGCCCGAGTGGTGCGGATGGCTCGATCCAGCGGAGCCCGTGGCGCTCCAGGCCGGCATCGCGGAAGACCGGGGAGGTCCGACCGAATGGGTAGACCGCGCTGCAGACGTCGTGGATGAAGCCCGGCAGGGTCAACTCGGCCGACCGGACGCCACCGCCTACGGTCGCTGCGGCCTCGAGGATCGTGACCGACCGTCCCTCCCGGGCCAGCGAGATGGCCGCCGCGAGACCGTTCGGCCCGCTCCCCACGACGACCGCGTCGACGATCCCGCCCTGCGTGGAGCTCATGCCCGGGTCGCGACCGCGTCACCGACCGAGGTGGTGATCCGGACCGGGCCGACGAAGTCGCCGGCCGGCGTCCGCGTCCACCACGCCCCCGTCTCGCGGAGCTCGCGCCAGGACGTGTAGCGGTACCGGAAGAGCCGGGCGCGGACGTAGCGCGGCGGGCTGTCCGGGAACGGGTTGTGCCGGAGGAGTCGCAAGGTCGCGGGATCTCCTTCGAGCAACCTGCCGAGGAAGGGCAGGAACCATCCTTCGGCGTAGATCGGTGACAGCGGCAGGAACCACATCAGCCAGTCGAGACGCAGATGGTACGGCGCGACGTGGGGTGGCATCCGGCGAGGGTCGCCGGGTTTGGCCTTGAACCCGTACTCGCGCCAGGCCGCATCCATCGTGGGATCCCCATCGGTGCCCTCGACGATGACTTCGTATCGCTCCCGGCCCACCGTACCGAAGGCGCCGTACGTATTGACCAGGTGGAACGGATCGAACGAGGCGTTCATCGCCTGGCGCGAGCTGGCCATATTCCGGACGGGCGAGGAGCTCAGGATCACGACCAGGATCGTGAGCGCAATCACGGCCGCGACGGACCAGACCGGCGGGGCGGAGAAGGCGCCGGAAGCCAACCCGAGCGCGCTCAGGGCCCCTGAGGGCACGACGGCGTCGGCGATGGCAGCGCCGGCGATGACGATCGTCAACCAGTTCAGCCAGGCGTAATTGCCGCTTACCACCAGGTACAGCTGGGTCAGGATCATGAGCAGCGCGGCGATCGAGGCGATCGGCTGGGGAAGGAACAGCCCGAACGGCAGCACCAGCTGGGCCACGAAGTTGCCGACGACCTCCATCCGGTGGATCGTCCGCGGCAGGTGATGGAAGAACCAGCTGAGCGGATTCGGCAGCGGCTGCGTCTCGTGGTGCCATTCCATGCAGCGCAGCTCTCGCCAACACGCATCGCCGCGGAGCTTGATCAGGCCGGCCCCGAACTCGACCCGGAACGCGAGCCAGCGGAAGAGCAGGATGACCGGCCACGGCGGGGCGATCTCGGCGTTGCCCAGGAAGATGGCCAGGAAGCCGGCCTCGAGCAGCAGGGTCTCCCAGCCGAATCCGTAGAACGTCTGGCCGACGTTGACGATCGACTGATAGAGCACCCAGAGAGCGAACCAGACGAGCATCGTCAGCGGCAGCGGCGCTCGCTGGGCGAGGCCCAGGACGACCGCGCCGGCGAGGACGGCGCCGGACCAGGCAACGACCCCCAGAAGGCGGTCCGAGTAGCGCAGTTGGAAGAGGCTGGGGGCGCGCCAGAACGAGACCCGGCTCAGGAACAGCGGCGCCGGCAGAAGCCCCCGCTCTCCGAGCAGCGCCGGGAACTGCCGGGCGGCGATCACGAAGGCGATGAGATAGATGATCCCGAGCCCGCGCTCGATGACGAAGCGAGCGAAGCGCTGATCGGGGGCGGACAGATCGGGCATCGGTCGTGGCTCCGCTCGTCATCGTAGACGTCACGACCGGCGCCCGCGCCGCCATCCCGTGGGTCATTTCGAACGAAGAGGTCGCCGCGGGACCCCGACCGTTTTCCACGGGCGACGGGGCGTACTCTTTCTGGCCTGGGGTCCGAGGCGGATCGCGTACACGTCCGAACAGGAGCGCCCGATGTCATTCATCGATCTGCTGTGGGGGTCGGCGAGGGTGTCATGACCGCGCACCTCGATCTGATCGGGCTCGTCGTGGCGGACATGGGCCGTTCGCTTGCGTTCTATCGACGGCTCGGCTTCGACCTGCCTCCCGGGGCCGACAGCGAGCCGCACGTGGAGGCCGCCCTCCCCGGTGGGCTGCGGATCGCCTGGGACACCGTCGAGACGATCCGTTCGTTCGATCCAGAGTGGACGCCGCCCGCCGGTGGCCATCGCATCGGGCTCGCCTTCCTGTGCGACGACCCGGCCGAGGTCGACGCCACCTACGCGGCGCTCCTTGCGGCGGGGTCCCACGGCCACCACGAGCCGTGGGATGCGTCCTGGGGCCAGCGCTACGCTACCGTCCTGGACCCGGACGGCACTGCCGTGGACCTGTTCGCGCCACTACCCGCGGGCACCTGAGGCGATTCTGGCCGACGCCTTGCCGTCGGTGACACACTGACCGCGTCGACCAGCCGACCACCGGAGCGATCCGTTCGATGGCAGTCCCTCGGGCGCCCAGACTACCCACCGGAACGGTCACCTTCCTCTTCACCGACATCGAGGGTTCGACCCAACTCCTGTCGTCGCTCGGGGACGCCTACGCGGCCGTCCTCGAGGCGCATGCGGCGGTCATCCGGGCGGCGATCGCGGCACATACCGGGACCGAGGTGAGCACGGAAGGCGACGCCTTCTTCGCCGCTTTTCCCACGGCACTGGGCGCGATCCGGGCGGCCGCCGACGCTCAGCGCGGACTCGCCTCCCACGCATGGCCGAATGGTGTGACCGTGCGCGTCCGGATGGGGCTGCACACGGGCGAAGGACGGCTGGGCGGCGACAGCTATGTCGGCATCGACGTCCATCGGGCGGCCCGGATTGCGGCTGCCGGCCACGGCGGCCAGGTGCTCCTCTCAGACGCGACCCGGACGCTCGTACAGCCGGCCTTGCCGGAGGGACTTGCCATTCGCGATCTCGCCGAGCACCGGCTCAAGGACCTGCCGGCGCCCGAGCGGATCTGGCAGCTCGAGATCGCGGGTCTTCCGGGCGAGTTCCCGGCCATCCGCTCGCTCGACGCGCCGCGCGGCAACCTGCCGACCTCGCCGACGCCGCTCATCGGCCGCGAGGCGGAGCTGACGGCGATCGCCGAGCTCGTCGGGCGCCGACCGCTCCTGACCCTCGTCGGTCCCGGCGGAAGCGGCAAGACCCGCCTTGGGCTGGCGGTCGCGGAGCGGCTCATGTCGGACTTCGCCGATGGCGCGTTCTTTGTCGCGCTCGAGGATGCGCGCGATCGCGCCGGCGTCGGGGCAGCGATCGCGGTTGCGCTCGGC
>JBDTQW010000051.1:0-18584 GCA_039931975.1 Chloroflexota bacterium
CTCCGACTCCGACTCCGACTCCGACTCCGACTCCGACGCCGACTCCGACGCCGACGCCGACGCCGACGCCGACTCCGACTCCGACTCCCACGCTGGCCCCGGACGACTCCCTGGTCGCCGGCTTCACGTTCGCCCAGGGGCCCGGTCCAATGGAGGTTGCCTTCGCCGACGCATCGACCGGTGCCACCAGTTGGTCGTGGAACTTCGGCGATGGATCAGATCCGGACTCGACCGAGCAGAGCCCAGTGCACACCTACCCTGCCGCGGGCGACTTCACGGTGACCCTCACCGCCACGAACGACACGGGGCTCTCTGGGGTGGCAACCAGCGTGGTAACGGTCATCGATCCCGCGGCACCGACGCCGACGCCCACGCCAACTCCAACTCCTACGCCAACGCCAACTCCTACGCCAACGCAAACTCCCACGCCGACGCCGACTCCGACGTCTACACCCACGCCCACAGCGAGCGTGCTGCCGGACCCCGGGCCGGGCGGCCCCGATCCGGTGAACTGCACGGGCTACCCGGAGCAGCGGGTGGCGCTCGAGACGCAGGACTGGTGGACCACTCCGGGCAACGTGGTCGAAGGCATGAGCCAGCACATCCACCTGTCGACATGTTTCCCGGTCGACCAAGTCCTGAGGGGCACGGTGCCGTTCGATATCCACGTTCAGCTGCATGCGAACCCGGGCGTGCTGACACTGGTCGACCTCCAGGTCTTCGGCAACAGCGTCAGCGTGTCGCAGGCGGCCGCAAAGCCGAACGTGACCTGCCCGACCGTTCAGTGCGACCTCTGGTATCACCTCGACTACGACACCACCAAGGTGCCGGCCGATGGGTCGCTCGAATTCCGCTTCCACGCCAAGGTGACCAGCCCCGACGGCACGGTCGGCTACACGTCGACGGGCTGGCAGGCGACGCTGGCAAACCGCGGCGGTCGTGCCATCCAGAACTACCGGAAGCCACCGTGGATCGAGGCCCGGGGCTGGTACACGGGCACCGACTACACAAATGCCCGGTTCACCTCGCCCCTGCCCTCGGGCCCGGTCCAGGGCAGCTGGACGTTCAACGTGAGCCTCGCCCCGGGCTCGGGCGGGACGCCGGTCAACCACGTGTTGGTCAGCCTCGATCCGCACTTCCACGCCGTCCCGGTCGATCGAGGCAGCGTCGTCTTCGAGAAGGATGGACCCTACGCCGGCTCGATCACCATCGACACGACCAAGCTGTCCAATGGCGTCCACAAGTTGTTCATGCGGGCCGACTCCCCGATAGCGGCAGGCACCGGAAGCGGCGTTATGGCGTTCAACTTCGTCGTGGACAATCCGGGCATCGGCTTGCTCGCTCCGCTGAAGCTGGCCACCGACGTGGTCCGGACGTCGCTGCCCGTCCTGCCCTCGCTGATCGTCCTCGTGCTGCTGGCCATGATCATGCCCAGGCGCTCGGCAAGGCGGCGAGCCGCGGTGGCCACGGGCCGGGTCGGTGCAGGCAGAGGCGTCGAGTCCGCGTCGGTCGCGACGATGGTCGGCGGGGAGGGCACGACGGCCGGCCGCATGGGCGTCGATGCCAGCCGAACGATGCCGCTGGTGCAGCCAGTCGCGCCGGCGCCGACGCCGGTCGCCGAGGCCGGCCCGCCCTCCATGCAGCCGAGTCCGCCCATGATCATCCGGCCGCCAGCAGCCGTCACGGGCGTCATCACACGACCGACTCTCGAGGCAGCGTCCACCGTCACGCAATCGGTCGCGCCCGCGACCCCGACGACGGCGCCGGTCGTTGCGAGACCCGTCTCGGCTCTCCTGGTCCGGCCCAGTCCGATGACGCGGGATGCCGCCTGGGCCGAGTACCGCCGCGCCACCAACGCCGCGACTTCACGCGAAGCCGTCGCGGCGGCAACCCTTGAATGGGTCCGCGCGGTCGATCGGATCAAGCGCTCCGAGGCATCCCGAGATGCCTCAGGGACCGATCCCCAGCGCTGAGGTCCGGACCTGCGTCGGGCAATCGGGCGATGGCCCAATTCAGGTTGGCGGCGCCAGCGGGCGGTCGCGTGGATCATCGGCACGTTCGACGGCGTGGGGATGGCGGCCTGCCTTGTCCTTGCCCTGGGTGGCGTCGCCGTCGGTGCCTGGGGCCTGTCGCGGCGCGACCTGAGGCTGTAGCGCAACGCGTCGAGCCTGCGAGCGCTATCCCCTTCGGGCGACGGGCGACGTCGGACGGAGCACGCCGTCGATGAGATCCTCGTCGGTCACGACGCGGATCCAGTCGGCGCCATCCCGATTGACCACGATCGTTCCCGTCGACTGGTGCTTGCGCTCCCCGCCCGACCAGTACTCGATCCAGGCGTCGGTGAGCGGCAGCATCGCCGGCCGAACGCCGACGCTGACGATCGGATCGGCGCCCGGATCGGCGTGGACGTGCCCGGCGATCAGGTAGTTGCCCGACTGGATGGCCATGGGATGCGTTCGCGTCCTGTGGCGGAGCGCCGGATCGCCCCGCGGCCCGGTGGCATGGACGGCGATCAGCTCGCGACGGTGAAGGATGATCTCGTCGACCGCCTTCGTGATCCCATCGTCGAGACTCTCGATCTCGACCTCAGCGAGGTGGAGCTCCTCGTGCGCATTCAGCAGGTCCGTGAGCCGGTCTTCTCGTAGCCGGACCCAGCCGAACACGCGCTGATGGACGCCGTAAGCGATGAAGTGAACGAGGGGCGCGTCGGCCACGCCATCCGGTTCGAAGACCTCTTCAGCCGTGGGCTGGAGGACGAGGAGCAGGCGGCCCGAGGGCGAGTTCGGCAGCATCACCGAGCAGGCTGTCCATCGGCCCGGGCGGTCGGCATGACCTGAACGTACCGATAAGGTCCTGCGCCCATCGCGGACCTCCGTGGACCGGTGCCCAGGGGCACCAGAAGATGGTGCCGGCAAACACCGCTGAAAGTTCTACTGAAAGCTCGCTCAGGCAACCTTCGGTCCACATCAAGGGGCGCGCGAGAAGCGCGCTGAGAGCTACGACGTCCAGCGATGGCGTCGATTGGGGGACCGACTCTGATGAGCCGGATCGAGCGCGCGACACCGACCCGACCACGCCCTGGAGCCAGGCACGGCCGAAGGGGTCAATCGCTGGTCGAGTTCGCGGTGATCCTCCCGGTCTTCCTGCTCATCCTGGCCGCGATCATCGACTTCGGCCTGGGTCTGTACTCGCAGATGACGGTCATCAATGCCGCGCGCGAGGGAGCGCGCCTGGGGGTCGTCGAACCCGGGAACGTCGCTGGCATCGACGCACGGGTCCAGGCGATGAGCACGGGGCTCGACCAGTCGAGGCTGACCGTCAGCACGACCTGCCTGCGCCCCGCCGGCTCCTCGTTCGTGGCCTGCTCGGCTCCACAGTGGCAATCGGGCGACGCGGTGGTGGTGAAGGTCGACTACGGCTACCGGATGCTCTGGCCATTGGCATTTGGAAACAGCATCGACCTGTCATCCACCGTCCAGATGCGGATCGAGTAGGGATGGCGCAGATGCCAGGCGGCCCCCGCCGTGAGCGCGGGCAGATCATGATCCTGTTCGTTCTCGTGCTCGTCGTGATCATGGGCTTCGCCGCTCTCGTCATCGATGTCGGCGTCCTCCGCAACGCCAACCAGAACCTGTGGAACGCCCTCGACGCCGGCGCGCTGGCCGGTGCCTCGCAGCTGCCCGACGATCCAGCGAAGGCCAGCTCCATGGCGCTCCAATACGCCGACCTGAACTATCCCGGTGGCCTGCCTTCGAGCGTCGGCGCCAGCTTCCGCTGCACCGTCGGGAGCTCCGGCGGCGCCCATCGTGCGTCGGACGTCCCATCCGTCTGCGATCCGGGCCTGAACGCGACTTGGATCTGCAATGCCACGATCTGCACCGCGGTCTGCTTCCCGTCTGAGGGCGACGCGTGCAACACGGTCGTTCTCGCAAGCGGAGTAACCACGCCGTACCAATTCGGGCCCGCGATCGGCGTGGACAGCGGGACAGCCGCGGTCACCTCCGCCGCCTGCCGGGGCCCGTGCGGGGCCAAGCCCTCGGGACCCGTGGACCTCGTGCTCATCGTCGACCGGACTCCGAGCATGGAAGACATCGACGTGGCAAACGCCCGGGCCGCATCCCACGCGGTCCGCCTGCAATACGATCCCGCGGACCAGTGGATCGCGTTCGGGATGATCGGACCGAGCCAGGGCTCGGGCTCATGTCTCACGACGCCGGCACCCGGGCTCGGGACCGCGAACATCCCCAGCGACCTGCGCCGCTGGGTCCCCGTCGGCTTGAGCGGCATCGGCGCTCCGCGCAACGAGAGCTATACGAGCTCGGGCAGCACCCTCGCCCAGAGCATGACCTGCATCTCGAAGTCGCCCGGTACCGTCGCTACCGACCTGGAAGACCCCATCCCGATGGCCGCCTACGAGCTGCTGAACAACGGCCGCCCGGGCATCACCAAGGGGATCATCCTGATGTCCGATGGCCAGCCGAACAACTCGGTGGATGGCGGTCGGTTCACGCCGACGTACAACTACTGCGAGCAGGCGAACGCGTCGGCGACGGCGGCTAAGGACGCCGGCATCGAGATCTTCACGATCGGCTTCGGCCTCGACGGCAGCGACAACCTCCCCTGCCTCGATGCAACAGGGCCGTTCGCGGGCAGGAGGGCGACGCAACTGCTGGCCAGCATGGCCTCGGACAGCTCGGTCGACAACGGCTGCCCGGGCACGTCGAACGACGACGGCGACCACTACTTCTGCGTGCCCAAGACCGACGGCGCCAGCGCAAACCTCTCGAAGCTGTTCAAGCAGGCGGCGAACGCCCTCGCCGGCGGCACGAGGCTCATCCAGCTGCCCTGACCCCAGGCGCGCCGACCGTAGAGTCGCGCGCCGCCGAGCGGCTAGGCTTGACCGATGATCGGTTGGCCCTGCCGATGACCGTCGTCCTGACCGGGCGGGATCTCACCCGCGCCGAGCTGGTCCGCGTCGCCCGGGACCGAGAACGAGTCGAGCTGGACCCGGCTGCGATCGCCACGATGAAGGCCTCGCGCACGGTCGTCGAGCGCTCGCTCGAGCGAGCCGACCAGGTGTACGGGCTGAGCACCGCTGTCGGTGTCCTGAAGCGGGTCCCGGTGAGCGGACCGGAGGCGGCCGAGTACTCCCGCCGGATGATCCGTCACCACCTGGTCGGCCAGGGGCCGACCGCCTCCCCCGAACTGACCCGGGCGACGATGCTCCGCCTCGCCAATGGCTTTGCCGGCGGCAGCGTGGGAGTCCGGCCGGTGCTCGCGGAGCGACTGGTCGATGCGCTCAACGGTGGGAGCCTGCCCCGGATCCGGACCCTGGGCTCGGTCGGTCAGGCCGATCTGGCCCAGATGGCCGACCTCGCCGAGGGGCTGTTCGCCGAGCTCGAGCTGGCCGCCGGGGAGGGCCTCGCCCTGGTGAGCAGCAACTCGTTCTCGACCGCCTGGGTCGCGCTGGCCGTCGCCGACGCCGCCGACCTGCTCGACGCCCAGGAGACAGCCGGGGCGCTCAGCCTGGAGGCACTCGCAGCCAACCCGACGATGCTCCACCCGGCGATCGGCGACGTCCGCCCGTATCCCGGTCTGCAGCGCACCCTGGACCGCCTGCGGACGCTCCTGAAGGGTTCCTTCCTGTGGGCCGAAGGCCAGGCGCGCAACCTCCAGGACCCGCTCAGCTTCCGCAACCTGCCCCAGATCCAGGGCGCGTGCCGCGACGTCCTGGCCCACGTCGACGGGCAACTTGCGATCGAGCTCAACGCGTCCCAGGGGAACCCGATCGTCGTGCTGGCCGAGCAGCGCGTCGTGTCGGTGGCCAACTTCGAGATCCTGCCGCTGGCCGTCGCCACCGACTACTTCCGGATCGCCCTGGCCTCCGCCCTTGGCGCGGCGGCCGAGCGCGTCGTCAAGCTGCTCGAAACGCCGTGGTCGGGACTGCCGACCGGCCTCGTCCCGAGCATCGGAACCTCGGAAGCCGGGCTGTCGTACCACGGCATCGCCTGCCAGGCCCTGGCGGCCGAAGCGCGCCTGCTTGCTCAGCCCGTGTCGTACGAGACGGTCTCCACGTCCCACGCGGAAGGCATCGAAGACCGCGCGACGATGGCCCCCCTGGCCGCCCGTCGGCTTGCCGAGATGGTCGAGCTCGGCCGGCGGATCGTCGCTATCGAGCTCGTCGTCGGGGCCCAGGCGGCCGAGTTGCGGGGTCTCGAGCCGCTTGGTCGCGGGACCGCGCAGGCCGCGGCCACGGTACGTGGAGTCGTCCCGTTCCTCGGTGACAGCGACCTGGTCTCCGACCTCGAGCCGGTGGTCGAGCTCGTCCGGGCCGGGGCGTTCGGGCTTACTCTGATGGCCGTCGGCGAGCCGACCGACGGCGAGCCGAGCGCCGACGGGCGCGCCGGCGAAGCCTCGGGGGGAGGATGACGTGACGACTGCCCGCGACCGACCGCCCGAGGAGGCGGCGGAGGACACGTCGTTCGCGCGCGGGCTACGCCTGCTGCTCACGGTCGCCGACCGCGGCGAGATCCGCGTCGACGAGCTGAGCGCGCTGCTCGAGATGCCCGCGTCGAGTGTCTACCGGTATCTCCGGACGCTCCTCGAGTTCGGCTTCGTCGACCGGCGCGACGGGATCTACCGCCTCGGGCCGAGGCTGCTCATCGGCAGCGGCTCGAACGTCAGCAGCGAGCGCCTGATCCGGCTCGCCGATCCGGTCCTGCAGGCGATGGCCGACGAGACCGGCGAGACCGCCATCGTCATGCGCCGGATCGGGTTGGCGGCCGTGTGCCTTCGCCAGGTCGAGGCCCGCCAGGCGTTGCGGGTCGCGCTGGAGCCCGGCGCGACGTCGCCGCTCTATGCGGGAGCGATGTCGCGGGTCCTGCTGGCCTACGCGCCGGCTGAGATCCTCGACGAGGTCATCGCCGGCGGCCTCCTGCCGATCACCGCTCATACCCCGACCGAGCCGGTCCTGCGCGATGGCCTGAGCGAGATCGTGTCCACCGAGAGTGCCACGAGCGAGGGCGAACTGGTTCCCGACTCCGTGGCTGTGGCCGTTCCCATATTCCAAGAGGGCGAGATTATCGGTTCGCTCGGCGTCCTCGGACCCCAAACCAGGTGCGGGCTGGCCTGGCGAACGCGGACGCGCCGGATCCTGGCGTCGGGTGCCGAGACGATCATGGCGGGCCTTGGTGCGAGCGACTGGCAGAGCCCCGGGTGACGACCTGCTCATTGCCACATGGCCAGAGGTACTACTCTCACCATATGGCAATTGGCACGCCAAACGGCTATGCTCCGGCTCGATGGATGCCGCGTGCCCGCCCGACTTCACCCGCCTGGTCCCGTCCGGGGACGACTACGCCGGGCAGCCGGTCGGGAGCGCCTTCACCTGGTTGGCCATCGCCACTCCGGACCAGTCGGGTGAGTGGTACCTGGTCGCCTTCCGTTCCACCCGGCGTGCCGGCGCGGACGAGACCCAGCTCCAACAGCTCGACGACCTGGCCCACGACGAGGCCAGCCGATCACCCGGCTTCGTGCACTATTTCAAGGGACCGGCCAACCAGCGCGGCGAGTGCCTGTCGTTCTGCCTCTGGGACAGCCGCCGCGAAGCGCGCGCGGCCGCCGGGCGACCCGATCATGCTCGGGCGGCCGCGATCGTCCACGAGACCTACGACTCGTACACCCTCGAGTTCCAGCGAGTCCGCAAGCGGCGGGGAGCCCCCGGCTTCGAGTTCGAGGCCTACGATCGTCCGACGGCCCGGCCCGACTGAAACGAGCGTCGGCCGATGACCGCCGGCGGTCGATGACGGTCGGGGCGGCCGCCCAGTCCGAGGATGAGCTGCGGGTCGTCACCCGTGAGCCGCTCAACGCCGAGACGCCACTGGCCGCGCTCACCGGGATTTTGACGCCGGTCGGTAAACACTACGTTCGCAACCACTTCGCGATCCCGGCCCACCCTGGGACGTTGATCATCGATGGCGCCGTCGATCGCCCGGTGACGCTATCCGTCGCGGAGCTGATGACGCGGCCGCCAGTGAAGCGATTCGTCACCCTCGAGTGCGCCGGGAATGGCCGCGCCTTTCTCGATCCGCCGCCCCCCGGCGAGCCTTGGCAGCTCGGCGCGGTCGGCACCGCGGAATGGACGGGTGTCCCCCTGGCTCAGCTCTTGGCCGAGGCCGTGGTATCCGCCGACGCGATCGAGGTCCGCTTTCGGGGTGCCGACCGCGGTACCCCGGGCGGCCTCGAGCAAGAGATCGCCTTCGAGCGATCGCTGCCACCGGAGATTGCGGGGGAAGCGCTCGTCGCCTACGCCATGGACGGTCGTCTGCTGACTCCGAACCACGGCGCCCCGCTACGCCTGGTCGTCCCGGGCTGGTATGGGATGGCGTCGGTGAAGTGGCTCACTGAGATCAGCGCCACCTCGGAGCCGTTCCGCGGCTTCTACCAGGTCGAGCGCTATGTCGTCGACGGACAGCCGCTCGGGCCGATCGCTCCCCGGGCCGTGATCGTCGCGCCCGCTGACGGAGCGCTCGTCGCCCGCGGCCCGAACACCGTCCGTGGCTTCGCCTGGTCTGGACGTGGCCTGGCCGGGGTCGAGGTCAGCCTTGACGGCGGCACCACCTGGCGACGAGCGCGCCTGGGCTCACGCCTGGCGGCCGAGGCCTGGCAGACCTGGCAGCTTCGCTGGTCGGCCCGTAAGCCGGGGCCCGCGATGATCCTCGCTCGGGCGATCGAAGTCGGCGGGCGGGCCCAGCCGCTCGATGCCGTCCACGACCCGCTCGGCTACGGGAACAACGCCGCCCAGCCCACCCGGGTCGAGGTCCTTCAGCAGCGCAGCTGACGAGCCCAGCGCTCGCACCATCGCCGCCTGCTCTGTGGCGCGAACTGTCGGATGCCTCGAGCGGTACCAATGTCGTGTCCGCCGGGAGCGTGGCAATGGGTATCGTCGGTGTCCGCTCGTACCACGCTCGCATCGAGGTCCTCGATTGCCGCTCGCCATCCAGCTCACGGGACAGGCCGCCAAGCGGGGCCTGATCCCGAGGTTGCTCCCCCCAGATCGATTGCTCGACGAGATCGAGACGTGGCTCGGCGCCGAGTACCCCGACATCGTCCGGTCGACTCGGCGCCAGGAGCTGCCGTCGGGCGGCGCTGAGCTCCTGGTGGGCCTTCATCCGGCGGCCGACGACGCGACCTTCAGCGTGACCGATGCTGGCGAGATGTCCCTGTCGGCCGTGACCGCGGCGGCCGGCCCCGGCTACCACACGTTCGTGGGCCGGATGGCCCAGCGGCTCGGGTCGGACGTGTCGATCGCCTGGGCCGACGGACCGCCGACGGTCCAGGCCGAGGGTCCCGCGACCCTCACCGCGACGCCGTCACCGTTCACCAACGGCGCCACCCCGCCGGCATTCGGGGATCGACCGACCATCGAGCGCGCCCACCTGGCCCGGCTCGGGGCCGCGATCGCCGCCGTATGCGACGCCTACCAGCGCGGTTCGCGGAGGATCCACGTGGATACCCCGCCGGGCCTGCGCTACACGTTCGACGGCGTATTGGCGACCCCGCTCGGGCCGCGCGACGCCGCTTGGCTGGATTCGGCGGTCAGCGATCCCCGTGTCGCGATCAGCCTCTCCCCATGGTGGGCGGACGCGACCGATGCCCGCTACCTGCTGAACCGGGCGTTGTGCCTGATGTGGACGGAGGTCCGGTGGCGACCCCCGGTCGGCCCGGCCGAGAAGGCCATCCTCGACGAGGTCGCCCGGCTGTTGTGGCGGGCCCATCCACTCGATCCGTCGCTGTCCTACCCATGGCGCGAGTGGGCCGAGCTGCTCGACCTGCGCGGCGTCGACGAGCCGTTGACGGCCGACGTCAGGGAGCACGCCGCGCGCAGCGCCGACGAAGGGCTCCTCGTCGGCTACCGACGCGGACCGGTCACCGTCGATCACGAGGGATGGACGCTCGAGATCCCCGGCTCGTTCGCCGAGCGTCGTTCGCCCGAAGAGTGGTGGGGCGGCGAGGGCGGCCGCAGCATCACGCTGGCCGCGGTCGAGACCGGCACCGAGAGCGGTCCGATGTCAGCCGCGGGATTCCTGAACCAGGTCGCGAGCCATCTCGGCAGTGAGGCACTCACTCACGAGGCCGGTGAGTTGGTCGGCCGGGCACGACTCGGCACGGACGCCAGTTCGGGTGTCGAGGTCGGGGTCGTCGAGGGCTTCTCCGCCGTCCGTGGCCGTGGCGCGGCTGTCCGGATCGAGTTCGGCGACGCGGCCGACTGGCAATGGGCGCTCGACACCTGGCGAGGGCTGGCCCCCGGCTGACGTCCGACTCGCGCGAAGACTGCCGCACTGGCGGCCGCCGCGGGCGTTGCGCAACATCTACGATGGCTCCGTGCAGAGCGTGGACAGCGCCGCCGCGGGCCGATGAGCTTCCTCAAGCGGGCGAGCAGGAACCCGCGGCTGCGACGGTCGATCCGACGTCTGTCGGAGATGCTGCCCATCGGCGGCACGACGATCCGCCGCGCCGCCCGGAGCGCCGAGAGCGCGGTCCTCGACCGTGGTCGGCGACCCGGCGGGTCGACCGACGATCGCGGCCACGCAGAGGCGGCGCGACCCGTTCGCTACCTCGTCAGCCCGCGGCCGGCGCCGGTCCGCGGCCCGTTCGCCGAACCGCCCAGGATCGACGAGCCCGGCGCGCCCGTCCGATCGGTCGCGACGCGGACCCAGGATCCACCGGCGTTCGACATCGACCTGTTCGAGGCGCTCAACCAGGAGTTCGCGGCGAAGCCGCTGGTGCTCGATCCGACGGGCAAGGACGACGCCTCACGCGCCGAGCGCGCCCGGCGACGACTCGAGACCGTCCATGACTCGATCGATCTCGCCAGCAAGCGGGTCCTCGAGTTCGGCTGTGGAGCCGGTTACGAGATCTGGTATCTCGATCACTGGTTCGGTGCCGACGCCACGGGGGTCGACGTCATCGAGCGCCGAGCCTGGCGGTCGCTGTCCGGCGAGCGGACGCACTTCGTCCTGGCCGACCTCGCCGTCGCGAACCCGTTCCCGCCGGATCAGTTCGATCGGATCGTCTCGTTCTCGGTGTTCGAGCACGTCGCCCACCCGTATGCGGCCCTCGCCGCGCTGCACAGGGTGCTCCGGCCGGGGGGCCTGGCCTGGATCAGCGCGAACCTGCACCGGGGTCCGCGTGCCTCTCATCACTACCGCCACGTCAACTTCCCGTTTCCGCACCTGTTGTTCGAGGACGATGTCTTCCGGGAGTTCTTCCGTCGCCGTGGCCTGCCCGAGCAGGGCGCGAGCTGGGTCAACCGCCTCACCTGGGCGGAGTACGAGAACCACTTCCGCCGCCTCGGCTTCCGGATCAAGGCGCTGCGCTTCACCGAGACCGATCTTGACGAGTCGTTCTATCGAAGGTTCGAGGGCATCCTGGGCCGCTACCCGAAGTCGGACCTGACCAGGGACTTCTTCCAGGTCGTGCTCGAGAAACC
This sequence comes from Chloroflexota bacterium, assembly GCA_039931975.1. Lineage (GTDB taxonomy): Bacteria > Chloroflexota > Limnocylindria > Limnocylindrales > CSP1-4 > Chersky-267. The sequence goes on from JBDTQW010000051.1 coordinate 11,492, forward strand.
GGCCGACTGATCGGCCGGGGTCAGTCGGCGCTCCAGCTGGCGTCGATGCGGGGCGGAGCCAGGAGGGTCTGGAGGACGACGCAGTAGCGCTCCGTGCGCTCCTTCAGCTTGTCGAGACGCTCGGCGGGCACGTCGCCCGAGAGCGCGAATCGGATCCGGATCGCCTCGAAGCCGACCGGCACCTCGGCCGTGCCAAGCGTCCCGCGCAAGTCCAGGTCACCTTCGACCGTGACCGAGACGGCCAGGTCATGGAGGCCCATGTTCGCAGCGACCATCTGACAGGTGAGCTGCGCGCACGCTGCGAGGGCGCCCAAGAGCAGGTCACCCGAGCAGGCCGCGCTGCCGCTGCCGCCGACGCCCGGGTGGGCACCGGCCGCGTACAGTGCACGCCCGAGATCGACCGAGCAGCTCATCGCGCCGTCGGCGGTGCTGCCCGTCGCCCGGAGGGTGATCCGTGCCGCGTCCGGTTCCTCGCGATAGAGTGCCTTGATCGGTTCCTGGATCTCGCGCAGGGTCATCTGCTGTCTCCGGTCTGCCGTCCTATTACAATCGTGATCCTTGATCGATACTTCGCCGATCCGGCAGTCGTACTCTCAGGAGCCCGAGGCCATGCCTCTCTACCTCGACTCACACACGATCCCCGGCGTCACCGGAGAGGCCGTAGCCAAGGCCCACGCCGCCGATCTCGCCACGCAGGCAAAGCACGGGGTGAAGTACCTGCGCTACTGGTACGACGAGGCGACCGGCAAGGTCTTCTGCCTGGCGGACGCCCCGAACCCCGAGGCGGCGATCGCCGTCCACCGCGAGGCTCACGGCCTCATCGCAGACGAGATCACCGAGGTCAAAGAAGGAGCGTAGCGAGGGCCTCGTTCGGGGTCATCGAGCGTCCCTCTCGGCGGGCGGCGGTGAACCGGTCGGTGCCCAGTCGCGCTTCGAGGTCGGCCAGACTCTGGTCGTGGATGCCAGCCGCCTGGGGAGGGACCATCGCCCGGAGCGCCTCACGAAGCGACTCGGCGGCGCCGTGGAGGCGCGCCGCGGCCTCGGCGTCGTCGGTGGCGATCGCCCCGGCGAGGTTCTCCATCGCGCTGGCGAGGCCCGGCATGTCGCCAAGGTCCTGGCGGATCGCCAGGCTCTGCCGGAAGAGGTCGCGAGCCTGTTCCGAGTCGCCGTCGGACAACGCCAGCTGCGCCAGATGCGTCTGCACCCGCGCGACGCCGCGGCGGTCGCCCATCCCCTCGAGGATCGCCAGCGCCTCCACGTGGAGTGAGCGAGCCGCCTCTCGATCGCCCGCCCGGGTCGTGGCCCGTGCGAAGGTGTCGAGGGCGAACGCTTCCATCCAACGATCGCCGAGCTCCCGGATCGTAGCCAGGATCTCCTCGTGCAGTGCCCGAGCGGCGGCGAGGTCGCCCTCGCGCGTCGCGACGTCGGCAAGGTTGATCGACCCGAAGGCCGCTCCGCGCTCGTCGCCGAGCGCGCGGGCGGCGGCGACCGCCTCCTCATAGAGCTCCCGCGCCCGCGCATGATCGCCCAGCTGCAACGCGGCATTGGCCAGGTTGTTGGCCGCGTAGCCGGTGCTCTGCGGATCGCCCATCTGGCGATGAAGAGCCAGGCTCATCTCGTGGAAGGTGGAGGAGGCCCGGAAGTCGCCCTGCATGAACGCCAGGTTGCCGGCGCCGGTGAGCGCGTTGGCTCGAAGCGGCGAAACGTCGTCGCCCACTGCTGCGAGCATTCGCTCGAGCCAGCCGCGGCCCTCGGTGAGATGACCTCGGATCTCCCAGTAGCGCCACAAGCCGGCCGCGAGGCGGAGGCCGGAGCGACCTTCGCCCGGCTGGCCCAGGCAGCCCTCGAGGGCGGCACGCAGGTCGTCGTGCTCACGATCGATCCGGCGCAGCCACTCGACCGGATCGGGACCGTGGAAGAAGGCCGGTGACGCCTGATCGACCAGTGCCAGGTACCAGTCCCGATGCCGGCGCAGCGTCGTGTCGCCCTCGCCGACCTCGACCAGCCGGCCCCGGGCGTACTCACGGACAGTCTCGAGCAGGCGGAAGCGGGCCTCGGATGCCGTCGGATCGGTGGAGACCAGCGACTTCTCGACGAGCCGGCCGAGTATGTCCAGGATCTCGATCGGATCGATGGTGTCATCGGCGCACACGAACTCCGCCGCGTCGAGGGTCGCTCCCCCGGCGAACACGGACAGTCGGCGGAGGACCGCCCGTTCCGGTTCGGTCAGCAGGTCGTAGCTCCAGTCGATCGTCGCGCGCAACGTCTGATGCCGGGCGACCGAGGCTCGGCTCCCCCCGGTCAGCAGGCGGAAGCGGTCGTCCAGGCGGGCCGCGATCTGCTCCACGGGCAGAGCTCGGACGCGCGCGGCGGCGAGCTCGATGGCCAGGGGGATCCCGTCCAGGCGCCGGCAGAGCTGGGCGACCGACCGCGCATTCCGCTCGGTCAGGTCGAAGGTCGGCTGGACGGCCCGGGCCCGTTCGACGAATAGGCGGCAGGCGTCCACGGTGGCCAGGTCGCTGGGGACGACGGTCGAGCCGACCTCGGGGGTCATCAGCGAGGCGATCGGCAGGATCGCTTCGCCGGGCACTCCGAGCGCCTCGCGGCTGGTCACGATGACCCGGACCGCGGAACAGGTCCGGGCGAGGGCCCCGGCCAGCTCAGCGCACTCCGTCAGGACCGGGTCGCAATCGTCGAGGACCAGCAGCAGCCGTTTGCCTTTCAGGTGGTCCACGATGGCTTCCTGGAGGGACCGTCCGGCCGATTCGGTCAGGCCGATGGCGCTGACCACCGACGGGAGCACGAAGTCCGGGTCGGTGAGAGCACCGCATTCGACAATCCAGGTGCCGTCCTCGAACTGGTCGAGAAGCCCCCTGGCAAGCCGGTGGCCGACCCGCGACTTGCCCACGCCGCCCGGACCGGTCAGGGTCAGGATCGACGAATGCTCGAGGATCTGGGTGGCCTGCTCGATCTCACGGTCGCGGCCGATGAAGCTCGTGACCTCGAGCTTGAGGTTGTTCCTCGGTGCATCGGTCGTCCGCGGCGGCGGGAAGTCCCGCTCCAGGCCCGGGCCGCTGACCTGGTAGAGCCGCTGTTGCCCGTCCAACGAGCGCAGCCGATGGGCACCCAGGTCGACCAGGCCGAGCGGCGGGCGAAGCTCGTCGGCGATCAGGGCGCGGGTCGCCTCGGAGATGAGGATCTGTCCGCCGTGACCCGCCGCGCAGATCCGCGCCGCGCGATGGACGTCGATCCCGACATAGCCCTCTGTTGCGTTCCGCGGCTCCCCGGTGTGGAGGCCCATCCGATCGCGGATCGCGATCCCATCCGGCCAAGCCTGATCGGCGATCGCGAGTTGCCCATCGACCGCGGCCTGGACGGCGGCGCGCGCTCCGTGGAAGACGAAGTACAGTCCGTCACCCGCCGAACCGCGCTCGACCGCGCCGTGGCGCGCGAACGCGTCGCGGATCAGCCGATGGTGCTCGGCCAGCACCTCCGGGTACCGATCGCCGAGGGTCTGGAGCAGGCTCGTCGAGCCCTCGATGTCGGTGAAGACCAGGGTGACGGTCCCCGTCGGCTGGTTGAGGTCGAGGGAAGTGTCGGACGGCACGCGCGTAGCTCCAGTTCTGGACCGTGGGCCGCCAGACTACCCGCCCTCGCCGACACCGGCAACGCGGGCGGCCGCCTGCGCGTGTCGGCCGATGACTTTCGATCGCCCTCACGGTCCTTATGACTGACGTCGGCTCACCACACGATGCCGAACGACAGGTATCGTCGGCGTCGGAGGTCCCGGGAATCGAGGAGGCACGAGATGAGAGACGCGAAGGCGATCCGCGGCTTCGCCGGCGAGGTCGTAGGGCCCGGGGATGCGGCGTATGACGGCCACCGCGAGATCTGGAATGCCATGGTCGATCGGCGGCCCGGGCTGATCGCCCGCTGCACGTCGGCCGACGACGTCGCGGCGGCGATCCGGCACGGTCGCGATGCCGGCCTCGAGATCGCGGTGAAGTGCGGCGGGCACGGCGTGCTGGGCCTGGCCGTGCCCGAAGGCGGTCTCATGATCGACCTGACACCCATGGGCGAGGTTCGGGTCGACCCGGAGCGGCGGCGGGCGGGGGTCCAGGGCGGCTCGCTCCTGCGGACCCTCGACCGCGCCACGGAACCGCACGGACTGGCCACGACGGCCGGCAACGTCTCGCACACCGGCGTCGGCGGGCTGACCCTCGGCGGCGGGATGGGCTGGCTCGGCCGGCAGTTCGGCCTGTCCTGCGACAACGTCGAGTCGTACACGGTCGTCACAGCCGACGGCCAGACCGTTCGCGCGAACGTCACAGAGAACCCGGACCTGTTCTGGGGCCTCCGCGGCGGCGGCGGCAACTTCGGCGTCGTCACCGAGTTCGAGTTCCGTCTCCACCCCACTACCGGCGATGCGCTCGTCGTCGATTTCTTCTTCGATCCGTTCGATCCCACCGCCGTCGCCGTTCTTCGCGCCTGGCGCGACTTGCTGCCCGACGCTCCCCGCCAGACGACGCTGACCAGCGACACCATGACCGTCGGCGACCCGCCATTCCTGCCGCAGCGCCTCCACGGCCGCTCGGTCGTCACCGCGGGTTTCGTCTGGGTCGGGGAGATGGCCGACGCTCGGCGCTATCTCGAGACGTTCCGCCGCGCAATCCCCGCTCCCGTAGCCGAGCAGATCGACGAGATGCGCTACGTCGCGCTCCAGAGCAGCGGCGACGAGCGGCATCACCACGGCCTCCGACGGTATTCAGCCGGCCACTACCTGACGGAGCTGAGCGATGCCGCCATCGACGCGTTCCTGGCCCGGGGCGTCCCGGCGGGCGGCGCCGACCCCGATTGGTCGCTGATGCCGGGCGGCGGCCTCCAGGCGTACGGCGGGGCGATCGCCGAGGTCGGCGCGGACGAGTCGGCCTTCAGCCACCGCGGGACGCTGGTCGAGTTCTTTGCGGGTAGCACCTGGGCCGAACCGGCCGAGGACATCGTCCGGATAGCCGGCGCCCGCGCCTGGGCAGGGACCCTTGAGCCGTTCTCGTCCGGCACCTACGTCAACGTCATCTCCGACCCCGGCGACGAGGGTGTCGGGCGCGCCTATCACGCGCATCAGCTCACCCGACTCGCCGAACTGAAGCGGAAGTACGACCCCGACAACGTCTTCCACCTGAACCAGAACATCCGACCGGCCGCAGGATAGGCAAGTCGGGCGGGCTGACGCCCGAGCCCCGCACTGTTAGTATCCTCGTGTTGACAGTCAACATGGGCTCATCCGGACGATTCTCGGCGAGCGCCGAGAGCGCACATGACCGATTTCGGGGTGATGGTGACGGAGCCGAGGTCACTCGCGTTCGGCGTCAACCTCAACAATCGCGAGCCACTGATCGCGCCGGATTACGGGATCGGGGAGCTTCTTGACCTGAGCGAGGTCGTCGAGGGCCTCGGGTTCGATTCCGTCTGGGTCGGTGACAGCCTTTTCTCGAAGCCACGCTACGAAGCGATCTCCCTCCTGTCGGCGATCTCGCAGCGGACGAAACGGGTCAAGCTCGGGACCGCGTGCCTGGTCAGCTCCTCCCGGAACCCGCTCTACCTCGCGATGGAGTGGGCGACGCTTGATGTCCTGTGCGGCGGCCGGTCGATCTTCGGCTGTTGCGCCGGCAACCCCGAGGTGGGCGTGCGTCGCGAGTTCGAAGCGCTCGGCCTCGATTTTGATCGGCGGTTCTCGATCTTCGAGGAGGGCCTCGGGGTCCTGCGCGCGCTGTGGACCGACGGACGAGTCACCCATCACGGCGAGCAGTACGTGTACGAGGACGTCGGGTTCTATTCCGGGACCGAGATGGGCCCGCTCATGCCGATCCAGAAGCCGCCGCCGTTCTGGGTCGTATCGAACCCGCGGCTCGTGACCGACGCCTCGGACGAGAAGATGGTCCGGACGATGAGGAAGGCCTGCGCCCGGATCCTGAAGTACGGCGAAGGCTGGATGACCTGCTGCCGGGCGCAGCATCCGGAGGAGCTGGTCGAACAGCTCGGCTACCTGCGCGAGGTGGCCGCCGAGAGCGGAGACGATGCCGGCCGGCTCGTCACCTCGTACCAGGTGACGCTGAACATCGGCGACTCCGAAGAGCAGGCCCGTGGGGCCTTCAGGGAGTACATCTCGAAGTACTACCCCGAGCTCAGCAAGAGCATGAACGTCTCGAACTGGGGGCCGGTGGGGACCCCGCAACAGATCATCGAGTGGTTCCGGACGTTCGCGAAGGCGGGCGTCGACCATTTCATCTGCCGCTTCGGCTCGCTCGACCAGTTCGGGCAGGTGGAGTGGTTCGCTCGCGACGTCCTGCCGGCGCTCCGGTCGGACGCCCTGATCGAAATGAGGTAGGACATGGCAACCGAAGCCAAGATGCGGCAGCACGCCGAGCTCATCGTGGATACGTGCTTCACCGTCGAGAAGGGCGATGTCGTGACGATCATCACGGACGATGCGCACGCCCACATGGCGGCGATCGTCGCCGACGTCGCGGCCGAGCGTGGCGCCTCGCCGGTGGTCATGAACAACGAAGCGCAGGTCTCGCGCGGCCTGGCCGACACGCTCTTTCCGATGGCGCCGCCAAAGAACCTCCACGACGCGATGCTGGCGGCCGACGAGATCATCATCATGACCAACCTGGAGTGGGCGAACCGCTTCGCCCACGTCTCGGCGGTCAAGGAGTCCTGCGCCAACAACGTCAAGATCGCCTCCGTCGAGGCGGGCATGGGCGAGTGGGACATCGGCCTGGAGGACATCCTCGCCTCCACCGATCGGGCCGTCGCCGCCATCGCGAAGCTCAAGGGCGTCAAGGAATGCCGGGTCTGGTCCCCCAACGGGACCGACGTGACGGTCTCCATCGAGGAGCGACCGGCCCTCCAGGTCACGCCGATCCGACAACGTGGCTGGATGATGGGGCCGCTGCCGCTCTGGGCGGAGGTCGCCTATGCCGCGGTCGAGACGAAGACGAACGGCGTCATCGCCGTCGACGGGAACATGCTGGGCATCGGCGTGGACGTCGTGAGCAGCCCGATCTACTGGACCGTCAAGGACGGCAAGTGC
>JBDTQW010000052.1:0-18582 GCA_039931975.1 Chloroflexota bacterium
CCTCGGCTCAGCCCGGGCCCTCGCCGGCCACCCAGCCCGCTGATCCCAGAGTCAGCCGGCGGGGACGGGGTCCGCGGCGTGCGAGCGGACCTGTTCCTCGATCCAGGCGTAGGTCGGGCGGAGGCCGTCTTCCAGGTCGATCTTCGGCTCCCAGCCGAGGACCTCGCGGAGGCGGGTGTTGTCCGAGTTGCGGCCCCGGACGCCCTGCGGTCCGTCGATGTGGTTGAGGGTGATCCCGGTCTTGCCCGAGATGTCGATGATGATCCGGGCCAGCTCGTTGATGCTGACCATCCGGTCGGTGCCCAGGTTGAGTGGGTCGGCGTGGTCCGACATCATGAGCCGGTAGATGCCCTCGACGCAGTCGTCGACGTGGCAGAACGAGCGGGTCTGCTCGCCGTCGCCCCAGATGTCGATCGAGCCGCCGGACGCGACCTTGGCGATCTTGCGGCAGAGAGCTGCCGGGACCTTCTCGCGCCCGCCGTCGTACGTGCCGTTGGGCCCGTAGATGTTGTGGAAGCGCACGACCCGGGTCTCGATCTTGTGCTCGTCGGTGTAGTACCGGCACAGGATCTCGGTCATGAGCTTCTCCCAGCCGTAGGCGTCCTGGGGCTGGGCCGGGTAGGCGTCCTCCTCGCGGAGGGGCTTGACGTTCGCCTCGGTCTGGAGGTACTCGGGGTAGACGCACGCCGACGAGCTGTAGAGGTAGCGCTTGACGCCATGCTGACGAGCGCCCTCGATCGTGTGCAGGTTGATCAGCGAGTTGTTGTACAGGATGGTGGCGTGGTTGGCCGAGATGAAGCCCATGCCACCCATGTCGGCCGCCAGGGCGTAGACGTGATCGACGCCGCGGGTGGCGTCCAGCGCCTCTTCGCGCAGGCGGAGATCGCGGATCTCGAACTCGTCGGCGTCGATGGGGGTGTATTCGGGCTCCTTGAGATCCACCCCGCGGACCCAGTAACCGCGCTCCTTGAGATAGGTCACCAGGTGGTGGCCGATGAAGCCACCGGCGCCAGTCACGAGAACTCGTTCCACGATGTGATCTCCCCTGATAGCGATCGTCCCCCGGACGATCCCGTAGCCACAAACGATGCGTGGCGATGAGTGCGCGAACCCGCCGACCCTCGAGGCGGGTGGACGGCCTCGCCCATACGAGCGATCGCCGTCCGACCGATTCTGATCGATTCGGCGGCCGACGGCCATACCCGGGACGATAGTACCGGTGAATCCGGTCAACACTGGCTCGGGCGAGGTCGCTGGCCGTTGACGGCAGGCCGACCTATCATGCCAGAGGGCGGCCAAACGCACCGCCGAGGTGCCGACCGTCTCCGGGGGATCCAACCTGACCAGCCTCACGCCCGGGCGGGGGCACCAGGAGTCTCCACTGACGATCGAGCTGCCCGATCTGGTCGAAGTCCACCCGAGGCTCAGGGCCCTGTTCGAGGCGCTCGCATTCGACGGCCCGGCCTGGTGCCTCCTGCGTGGCGAGACCGAGCTCGACGGGCGGCCAGGTGACATCGACATCCTGGTCGCTCCGGTCGACCTCCACCGGTTTCGGCGCGTCGCGCGCGCGCACGGGTTCGTGAGACTGCCGGCGCAAGGCTATGGCAGCCACCTGTTCCTGATCGCCTACGACCGGGACAGCGATCGCTGGCTGAAGCTGGACGTCGTGACCGAGCTGGCGTTCGGACCCGCCTTCGCCTGGCGGTTTCCCGGGACGGCGGGCATCCTCGGTCGACGGCAAGCGATCGGCGCCACGAGCGTCCTGGCCGATGGCGACGCCTTCTGGGCGCTGTTGCTTCACGGCCTGCTCGACAAACGGCGCCTGGACGAGGCGAAGCGCCAGCGCCTCGGCGAGCTGGCCGCGGCGGCGCGCGACCGCGGGCCGCTGGCTCGGGCCCTGGAGCCGCTCCTGCCCGATGACTGGGACACCGATCGCATCGTCGACGCGGTCGAGCGCGGCGAGTGGGAGCGCCCGGACGATCTCGGGCGCGAGCTCGCGGCCGTTCTGCGTCGCCGCGATCGGATCAAGTCGGCACGCGGGAGGATCGCCAGACCGGTCGCACGGCGCGCCACGCGTCTCGTCCGGGTCGCGCGGCCACGCGGACTGACGGTCGCCCTCGTCGGTGACCCGGCGCTGGTCAGGCGGGCCGCCACGGAGCTCGGCGCGACGATCCCGATGCCGGTCCGCAGCCTGGCCATGTCGCCGCACTCGCAGTCGTTCAGGCGAGGGCTGCGGATCCGGCTCCACCGCGGTACCGGCCTGGTCGTCTACAGCGCGAATGAGCTGGCGGACCTGCCCGCTCGTCGCGGTACGCCGGCCGACTTGCTATCCTGCCCGCCACCGGACCTGGTCATCGTCCTGGATCCGCCTCGCCCGTCGGCACCCGTCGACGAGGCGCTGGGGATCTGCCCGACGGCGGGCGCCCGGTCGGATGTCTCGACGGTCGATGCGACGCTCCCGGCGGGCGAGATTCGACGCTCGATCGCCGGGCTCGTGTGGGACCGGCTCACAGATCGCTGGAACGCCCTCGACCGGCGATCCGCAGAACCGTAGAAGGAGCTCTTGGTTGCGAATCCTGGTGTGCGTCTCCGACCTTCCGTTCCAGCCCACGAACACGGGCTATCGACGCCAGCTGATGGGCTTGATCCCCGCGCTGGCGAAGAACAATGAGGTCCGCCTGATCGGCCTCCAGATGCCCGATCAGACCGCGCCGGCGCATGTCCCGGAGCACATCCGCGTCGTCCGCTACGACAAGCCGAGCGCACTCGGCAACACCTACGACGTGGCGATGGCCACCGCCACCGGCCGGCCCCTCCGCGCGGCGCGCTTCGACCGCATCCTGCGACCCGTCCTGCGCGAAGAGTTGCGCACGTTCAAGCCCGACGTCGTCCACGTCGGGCCGGGCAAGCTGGCGATCCTGCTCGACGAGCTCGACGGCCGACCCAACGTCCTCGGGGTGATGGACACCTGGCATCTCAACGTCGAGGCGCGTTTTGCGGACGCGAGCGGGCTGCGCAGCGCCCTGCTCAAGGCCGACGTGCCCCGGATCCAGAAGTTCGAGGCGACCAAGTACCGCGGCTGGGACCGGGTCGTGCCGAGCAACGAGGACGACCTCGAGACGATGCGCGAGCTCGACCCGAGCCTCCGCTTCGAGCTCATCCCGATCGGCTTCGACGCGGGCGCCTACGCCCCCGACCCGAGTGCGACCCGCGATCCCAACCTGATCGTCTTCCACGGGGCCATGAACTACGCCCCCAACGTCGAGGCCTGCGACTTCCTCGCCCGCCAGGTCCTGCCGCTGGTCCGTGCCGAGATCCCCGACGCGCATCTCGCGCTCGTCGGTCGGGATCCGTCGCCGCGAGTCCAGGCGCTGGGCGCGCTGCCCGGGGTCAACGTCACCGGCGGGGTCGAGGACATGCGCGCCTGGCTGACCAGCGCGAGCGTCTGGGCCGGGCCGTTCCTTAATGGGACGGGGATCAAGACCAAGCTACTCGAGGCGATGGCGACCGACCTGCCCGCGGTCGTGACCCCGATCGGCGGACGCGGCCTGGCCCTCGACGCCGACGTCCTCCTGTCGGGCACGACGCCCGAGGAGCTGGCCGGCCACATCGTGGGTCTGCTGCGCGACCCGGCCCGGGCCGCGGCGCTGGGCAAGGCCGGCGGCGATTACGTCCGAGCCGGCTACGACTGGCCGGTGGTCGGGGCGGCTTTCGAGCGGCTGTACCAGGAAGTCATCGACGAGAAGCGGGGGAATGCGCCCGCTCACTGAGCCCGCCCCAGCGTCGCCCGGCGTCTCTCGCGCGGGCGGCGCCCGGGTACGGGTCGCCGTCCAGCCCGATCTCGCTCCAGGCGAGAACGCCCGTGGCGCGGTCAGCGGAGCGGCCTGGAGCTATCTCCTGCCCGAGCGCGAGCTCGGCACGATCCTTAGCCTGGGTCAGCCCACCGCGGCCACCCGGGCCACGCTCGAGCAGATCGGCCGGGAGCTGATCGCCGTCCCGGCCGGCCGGTTGCCCAACCCGCTGCCCGTCGGGAGCGTCGGCCTGGTGGCCGTCCTCGACCCGTGGTGGACGGACCGGCTGGCGACCGACCGCAAGCTCGGGGGAGACCTCGAGCGGGTGATCGCGAGCGACGGCTCCGTGTTCGCGCGGCTGGGTCGGCCGTCCCGGGCCAAGGCCAGGGCGAAGGCCCGGGTCAGGGCCGGCGGGAAGGCTGGGTCCGAATTGCCCCTGGGCTCGGGCGGGGAAGGCATGCTCTGGCTGGGCAGCAGCGCCGGCGAGATCCGGGCGGTGGTCCCGGCCGGGGATCAGCCGCTGATCGATTTCGCCGTCGCGCGCTGGGATCGCGACGAGGAGTCCGGCGCGCTTGTCCGGCGGGTCGCGCGGCGGACGGTTCGCCGGATGCGCGGTCGCGGCTTCGATCGCGAGCTCGGCGTGCTCCACGTTCCGCTCGATGCCGGCGGCGTCGAGCGCCCGCCGCGCTATATCCGGATCGCCGCGACTGCTGCGAGGCTGCCGATCGACGACCGGCGCTGGGTGCTCATCGATCCGGGCTCGTACAGCACGAAGAAGCTCCTGCTGTTCCTGTTCCAACCGGGGGCGACGGAGCCCGACCTCGTGGTCAAGCTCGTCCGCGACGCTCGGTTCAATCCCCGGCTCGAGCGCGCCTGGCGGGCGCTCAACGCGCTGCGCGTCGGGCCGCCCGAGGTCCGCTGGCTGGGTCCCGTGCCGGCCTTCTTCGGGAGTCACGCGGGACTGGCCTTCATGGGCGAGGGGATCGTCTCGGGCAAGCCATACAAAGAGCGGGTCAATGGGCGGCCCGACGATCCGCTCATCGCGACCATGGTCGATCGACTGGTCGGGCTCGGCCTGGCCTCGGCCACTTCCTCGAGCGCCTCGCCGGCCGAGATCGGCGCCGACCTGCGGGCGATGTACGAGCGGTTCGCCGAGCTGTACCGGCCGACGGCGCCCGAGCGCAAGGTCCTGACGTTGGCGATCGAGCGCATCGCCGGGCTCGACCGGCCCTTCCCGCTCATCCTCCAGCATGGCGACGCGGGGACCTGGAACGTGGTCGTCGCGCCGGGCGGGGAGCCGGTCCTCATCGACTGGGAGGCCGCGGTGCCTCACGGGATGCCGCTCTGGGATCTGCTCTACTTCCTGCGCAGTGCCGCCGTCGGCCAGGCCAGGCGCCAGGGGACCCGCGACCCGTTGGTCGCCTTCGAGGAGGCCTATCTCGTCGGCGAGACGCCGTTCAGCCGCCTGCTCGCGGATGCGACCGACCGGCTGTGCAACGGGATCGAGCTGGAGCGCGACCTGGTGGAGCCGATCTTCTACCTGTGCTGGATGCACCGGGCGCTCAAGGAATCCAGCACGCTCGCGCCGAATCGGCTGAAGAGCGGGCATTACCGCAAGCTGCTGGCGTTGGCCATCGAGCGCCGCGCCGCGCCGGGCATCCAGCGGGTGTTCGGCGCCGGTCAGTAGCCGAGGGCGCTCAGGACCGGGTCAACGTTGCTCGCCAGCCAGTGCTCGTCGGTGGCCCGATGGGGAAGCCGCGATGTGGTGCCGTTGACCTCGGCGGCCCACCAGGCCAGGCCCGCAAGCTCGTTCAGCCGCGGGCTCGGCTCGATCCCGATGACCGGCCAGTAGTCCGCGCCGGCGACCCGGAACTCGGCCGAGTCCCATGGCCGGGCGACGAAGGCCGCGCCGAGCGAGTGTCGCCGGCGACCCCGGAGCTCGGTCGCCACGAGCTGGACGAGGTCGCTCCCCGGGACGCCCGCCGGGTGTGCGGCATCCCAGTCGATGATCCCGCTCAGGGCGCCGTCGTCGACAAGAAGGTTGCCCGTCCACAGGTCGCCGTGGCGCAGGACGGCCGGGACCGCGGGGGCCGCCGCGAGCTCGGCGGCGATCGACTCGGCGAGGCGCAGGGTCCGCTCGGATCGGCTGGGCACCCGAGCCACGATGTCGCGCAGGTCGGCCTCTAGGGCGAGCGCCGGGCCCTCGGTGCGGGGGAACGCGGCAAGCGCGGCGGCGACCGCGCGAACGAGCTCCGGCGTGAGCCGGCTCGGCCGTCGCCCCGGCAGCAGCGATTCGAGGGACCATGACGCCCCTGCGACCGTCCCCCGGCCGAGCGCGAGCGGGGCCAGGGCCACAGCGAGCCCGGCCAGCAGCTCGAGCGTCTCGCCGGTCCGGGCCGGGTCGCCCGGCGCGCCGATCTCGGCCAGTCGCAGAAGGCCCGGTTCGGCTCGACCACGGGCCACTCGGGCGATGAGGGCGCCGCCGGACCCGAAGCCGAGCGTCGCCTCGGTCAGCCGGGCATCGGCCGCGGTCAGCACGGCGTCGAGGACGCGCTCGCCGGCAGGCAACCTTGTGAGCTCGACCAGGGCGCCGGCACGGAGCGCCTTTCGAATGCGACCGCGGAGACCGCCACCGAGCCCGCCGGCAGCCACTCGATGGACCCCGGCGACGCGGAACCCGTCCAGCCCGACGACGGCGATCCGGCGCAGCGCCCACTCGCGAGCGAGAGCCAAGCGGAGATCGCGGGCCGACGACGGACGCGCATCGGGCAGGCGGCCCCAGACGACGACATCGAGCGTGCCCGCCTCGCGGGGCAGCGCGCGTCGCCAGTCGGGCGGGGCCTCGATCGCCGTGCCGTGCCGGTCGGGATCGACGGGCAGGAATGGGAACGCCCGCCGATGCAGCGGCGAGCCGGGGCCGGCGGTCACCGTGGTGCGTCTGGTCTCACGGCCGCCGCGACGCGTCACGGCGCCTCGCGCGCGCAGCGCGTCGGGCCTGGCGCGCGACGTAGCGGCGCCAGATCAGCGCGGTGACGCTGCGACGGACCGAGTCGGCGTCGGCGGACGCATCGACGATGACCCCGTCGGGTACTGATCGGGCGAGCTCGGCGTAGCGACGGCGCTGGGCCTCGACGACCTCGATGGGGTGCTCTGCCCGCCGGCCCAGGAGGACTTCGGCCGGGGCATCGAGCACGATCACGAGGTCGGGGGTGGGCAGCGCCCGGGCGAGCAGGGCCCGGCGGAGGCGTGTGCGTCTCCCGGCCGACGGCGGCAGCGGCAGCCGCGCATCGTAGGCGTAGCGATCGAACAGCACCAGGCGCCCCTGCCGGCGATGCCAGGTCGCCCCGATCGCCAGCCGCCACAGGCGCAGGAGAAGAGCGATCGTCCCCAGGCCGGGCTGCCGGAAGCGCCGCCGGTCGGCCGGGTAGAGCCCGGCATAGAACTTGCGGACGGGCAGGCCGAACGACCTGGCGATGCTGGCCGTCAGGCTCGACTTGCCGGCGCCGTCGGGACCGAGGAGCGCCACCATCAGGCCGGGCCCGCGCCCGGTCGCAGCCCGGTCGCCGCCGCCGGCGTGGTCGGTGGCCTGGGTGGGCTCGAGCCGGAGCCGCAGCCATCGGTCGGCGTCGGGGTCGTAGGTCGCGTAGGTCCGCGAGCTACCGGCCTCCCCGTCCACCTCCGCGAACCCAAGCCCGGCGAGGATCGTTCGGACCGCGTCCGGCGCACCCGCCAGTCGAACCCGCGCCTCGTTCACCGAGTCGGCCGGGCGGGGCGTCTCGCCCGGAGCGAGCAGCCCGGCCCGGTCCAGCGCGTCGATCGCACCCGCCAGCGTCATCGGCGCTGGACGTTGCTGCAGCCGACCTCCAGTGTGTAGTTCAGGTCGGGCGGAAGGAGCGACGTCTTGGCCGAGCCCGTGGCCCGCACGGTCACCGCCGAGCCAGCGTCGTCGACCTTGACGTCCACGTTCCCGAGTCCACCGCCGACCGAGTAGAGCCGGGGCAGCTTGCTCGGGTCGCTCATCTGCACATCGCCGAAGGCGAACAGGATCTGGGTGTTGCTGGCGGTCGGTGCCTTGATATCGGTCGTGAGCGTGACCGACCAGTTGCCGTCGTACGAGGTCGGAGCGTTCGAGTCCCTGACGACCGCGACCATGTACAGCAGCTCGGGCCCGACCAACCCGACCGTGCATGCGGCGTTGCTGGGCTTGGCCTCGTAGTGAGCGGCCAGGCCGTCGACGCCGCTGGGATCGAGCTTGACGGTGACGTCCCCAGTTGCCGCGAAGCTGGGGATCGCGATGCTCGGCAGCACGAAGCTCGGCAGAGCGAAGCTGGGCAGGGCGAAACTGGCCGGCGCCGAGGGGATCGGGACCGGGTTGCCGCTGGCATTCGGCGAGGAGCCCGGCGCCGCTCCGCAGGCGGCGATCAGGAGCGTCACGATGGCCAGGCAGGCCAGGCTCCGGCTAAGGCGGGTCATGGGTCTCTCCTCGATCGGCCGGTGCTTCGGCCCGGCAACCCTACCCGAACTGGACCGTTCCGGCCTTCCTCGCCAGGTGGAATACCCTTCGCTCCATGGAACAGCCCGCCGTCCCCTGTAGCCACATCGACATGATCCGACCAGTGACCCCGTCGGCCCAGGGCTGCGAGGACTGCCTGCGGATCGGCGGGTGGTGGGTCCATCTCCGGATGTGCCTGACCTGCGGCCATGCCGGTTGCTGCGACCAGTCCCCGAACCGACATGCCAGGGCGCACTCCGAGGCGAGTGGTCACCCGCTGATCAGCTCGCTCGAGCCGGGCGAGGACTGGAGCTGGTGCTTCGTCGACGAGGTCTATCTCGAACTGGCCTGAGCCGCGCAGGCGTGACCCGGATGTCCGGCGTCGGCTAGGCTTGGCGCAGGGCCGCCGCGACAGACGGCCGGCTGGAGGATGGACCGATGGACAAGAAGGCGAAGCAGCCCAAGAAGCCGAAGCAGAACAAGAGCAAGGACAGCACGGCCAAGAAGTAGGCCGCCGCCTGGCAGCCTTCAGAGCGCGCCGCTGCGCCGGGCGGCCGTGGTCAGATCCGCGCGGAAATCCGGGTGGGCGATCGAGATCAACGCCGCGGCCCGCTCCCGGATGCTCCGGCCGAACAGCTCGGCGACGCCCCACTCGGTGACCACGGTCCGAACATGCGCCCGGGTGGTCACGACGCCGGCGCCTTCCTGGATCGAAGCGCAGATCCGTGAAACGCTGCCGCCCGACGCCGTCGATGGCAGGGCGATGATCGAGCGTCCCTCGGGGGCCAGGGCGGCACCGCGCACGAAGTCCATCTGCCCGCCGACGCCCGAATAGAGCCGGTGGCCGATCGAATCGGCGACCACCTGCCCGGACAGGTCGACCTCGATCGCCGAGTTGATGGCCACCATCCTCCGGAAGGACCGGATGATGTGGGTGTCGTTGGTGAAGTCCACCGCTCGTAGCTCGACCATCGGGTTGTCGTCGACGAAGTCGTACAGCCGCTGTGAGCCCAGCGCGAACGCGGCGACGATCTTGCCTCGATTGCGTTCCTTGGCCGCGCCGGTCACTACCCCCGTCTCGACCAGGTCGACCACCGCGTCGGTGAACATCTCGGTGTGGATCCCGAGGTCGTGCTTGTCGGTCAGGGCGATGGCGGTCGCGGCGGGGATGGCGCCGATGCCGAGCTGGATCGTCGCCTCATCGGGGACGAGCTCGGCGACGTACTCACCGATCCGTCGCTCGACGTCGCCGATGGGGGCGGCCGAATAGGTGTAGGGCGGCACATCGACCTCGACCGCGAGGTCGATCTCATCGACGTGGATGAAGCTGTCGCCGAGCGTCCGCGGCATCGCCCGGTTGAGCTGGACGACCACCGTGCCGGCCGCCCGGATCGCAGCGTGCATCGCCTCCACGCTGGTACCCAGGGAGCAGAAGCCGTGCGCGTCCGGCGGCGTGGCGTTGACGAGGACCGTATCGAGCGGCAGCGCCCTGGTCTTGAACAGCCCGGGCACGTCCGACAGGAAGATGGGCACGTAGTCGGCCCGGCCCTCGTTGACCGCAGCCCGGGCATTGGGCCCGATGAACAGGGCGCGATGACGGAAGTGGCCGGCCAACTCCGGGGCCAGGTGCGGCGCCGGACCTTCGGTGTGAAGGTGGATGACCCCGACCCCCTCGAGCTCGGGTGCGCGCTCCACCAGGGCACCGAGGAGGACCGACGGCGCCGCCGCGGCGCAGTGGACGTAGACCTGGTCGCCGGAGCGCACCCCGGCGACGGCCTCGGCGGCTCCGACGACTCGCATGGCGGAAGCCTACGCGACAGTGCCGAGGCATCGCTGGGACATTCGGTGCCTTTGGCCCTTCGCCCGGTGACGTTCGGCCCGTGGCGCGGATCGCGGGGGGACCGCAGCCTTGTCCCATGAGCAAGAGCATCGCCCAGGTGCCGCGCGTCCGGATCCGTCCGATCCGGGACGATGACCGCGCTGCCCTTCGGCTGTTCTACGCCGCCCTGTCACCGGACAGCCGCTACGCCCGGTTCCACGCGGTCAGCGGCGGGCTCGCCTATGCGTCCGCGCGGTTCCTGTGTGGCCCCGACCACGAGCACCGCGAAGGGCTGATCGCCGAGATCCACACGGCACAAGGCCAGCGCCGGATCGTGGCCCACCTGTGTCTCGAGCCGGTCGGGTTGGGCCAGATGGAGATGGCCATCGCCGTGGCGGACCAGTTCCAGCGACACGGCGTGGCCCAGCGGCTGCTTGCGATGGGCATCGCCTGGGCCCGGAGGCGCGGCATCACCGAGCTCCAGGCAGCGATGCTGTGGGGCAACAACGGCGTCCGCCGACTGATCCAGGCGACGGGCTACCCGCTCCGACTATCGACACCCTCGGCCGGGGTTGTCATCGCATCGCTCTGGATCGGCACGGCGCAGACGACAGGCGCCTGATCGGCCCGGTCCGGCGCGTTCCGAGAAGGGGCCATTCGGCACTTCGCGCCAGCGGCGTGCGCGCCCATGCTGCGAGGAGCACAGTCGGGACAGTTCGCGTGAGGGAGATTCGATGCAGACGATGACGCTGGAGCGCCCCCCGGAAACCCACCCGGGCGTCGTCGAACGTCGCTCGACTCCGCGACGGGCCTCTCTGCGCGGGCAGGTGACGGGGAGGCTGTGCGGTGCCGAGGCGCGTAAGCTCGTGGCCCGCAGCCTCACCGAGCTCGTGGAGGATGCCTTCCTCGTCGGCGCGTGCTCGCCCACCCGGCATCTGCGCGATGCCATCGACCAACCGATCGCCGCGGCGACCCACGCTGCGCTGACCACCCTCGTCGACGAGCTGGAAGACCTGCTCGATCTCGTGCCGGAGTCTGCGGCGGATGCCTGGATGCGGGCCCGCCTGGAGGCCGACCTCGGCTACGAATAGAGCGCCGCTCCTGCGCGGTCTGCGTGGCGCGGAGCCCGGAGGAAGACGGAGCCTAGCCTGTCGGGTCGTCCCGGGTGGTCCGACCGGCCGGCTCGCGGACCAACGCCTCGTATCCCGGGTGCGACCGGATGTAACGCCTGATGAACGGGCATTGCGGCCGTACCCCCAGGGTTCGGGCGCGCGCGTCATCGAGGACGTGCGCCGCCAGGCGCGACCCAAGCCCGCGGCCTGCGAACGAGCGGTCGACCTCAGTGTGGATGAACGTGATCTCGCCATCCCCGAGCCGGTACGTCGCGATCCCCGCGAGCTCGCCGTCGACGGTCATCTCGTAGCGACTTCGGTCGGGTTGGTCGACGATCTCGACAGCCACGTCGCAAGTCTCGCACTGATCGCATGGGGCCGGTCGGCCGGCAAGAAGGCGGCGCGCAGGAGGGTCAGTTCACCAGGTCGGGTCGGCCGAAGAGATAGCCCTGCGCGTACTCGATCCCCAGCTGGCGCAGGACGTCCGCCTCGCCGGTCGACTCGACGCCCTCGGCGATGAGCCGACACCCGACCTTCGAGGCGAAGTACTGGAGACCGGCGGCGAGGGCCTGGCGGAGGTCGTCCCCGTCGATCCCGTGAACCAGGCTGATGTCGAGCTTGGCGTACGTCGGCCGGAGCTCGAGGATGTGGCGCAGGCTCGCGTAGCCGGCGCCCGCATCGTCCACGGCCAGGCCCACATCGCCAAGCATCGCCAGAGCGTCCCGCACCAGGGGATAGTCGTCGATGGGCACGTGCTCGGTCAGCTCCAGCACGAGCGGCCGGGTCGAGCCCTTGACGAGCCGGCGGAAGCTGCGATCGCCGTCCAGCACGAAGCCTGGGGAGACGTTGAGCGAGAGGAACACGTCACCCGGGAGTCGTGCCCCGCCGTCGAGCGCGGCGCGGATCGTCGCCAGCTCGAAGTCGGATCCGAGGCCCACCTCGACCGCCTCCGCGAAACGGACATCTGGTCGGGTGCCATCGTCGAACCGGGTCAGGGCCTCGAAGCCGACCACCACACCGGTCGCCAGTTCCACGATCGGCTGGAAGACCGGGTGATATCGCTGGGCGGTCAGCACGTCCTGCAGCCGGGCGCGAGTGGTCGCAACGTCGCGGCGATCGGCGAACGCGGCTCCGGCCTTGGTGCTCAGCACGTTCGCGTAGTCGATCGCGGCCGCGAGGAGCTTGGCCCGCCGGACCAGTGGCGCCTTGCCCGCGTTGTTGAGGATCCCGATGGTCAGGATGCCCACGAGATCGTCGCCGTCGTAGATGGGGGCCCCGGCCGAGAGCTCGGGAGCGGCCCAGAACGCCGATGTCTGTAGGCTCGGCGCCAGCGGTCTGACGACGTCTTCGGCCCAGGGGCCGTGTCGGGCGCGGGCCAGGACATGTCGGGCAAGTCCGGCCGGAAGGGGCCGACCTCCGCGCTGGACACCCGTCGAGCGGTCGTACGTGGCGAGTTCCTGGAGCTGGCCTCCGGCGCCGACCTGGAGCACCGCCACGAAATCGCTGTGGGTCTTGGCAAGCTCGCGGACCACGGCCTCCGCCGCCTCCTCCGGGTCGGACGAGATGTGGAGATGGGCGAGGGCCGCCACGACGCTTGCCCGGATCCTGAGCTCGTCCTCGACCACGAGCGACCAGGCACTGTGCCGACGCAAGTGGGCCTTGACGCGCGCCACGAGTTCGTCGGGCCGAACAGGCTTCGCCACGAAGTCATCGGCCCCGGCATCGAGACCGTCGATGCCACCGGCCTCGTCGTCGAGGTCGGTCATCAGGACGACGGGTAGCCGGGCCGTCTCCGGCCGGCCGCGGAGGGCTCGGACCACTTCAGCGCCGGGTGAGCCCGGCAGGCGCGCGTTCAGGACCACGAGGCCGACGGTCTCGGTCTGGGCGATCTTGAGGGCCGCTGGGCCGCGCCGTGCCTCCACGACCTCGAAGCCCGCGTCGCGCAGGGCGTGGACGGTCAGGACCCGGGTGTCGTCATCCTCATCGACGACGAGGATCAGCGCCGTCTCGGCAGCCTGAAGCCGGGCCTCTTCGGGTCCGCTTCGGAGCGCCTGCGTACGCATGCTCGGACCGTGCGTGCGTCCGCGGTCTGGTGTCGCCTGGGCGGGCCGGGCGTCGGCGGTCATCGCATCACCATCGGCGACTCCCTTCGCTCTGCCCTCGTGGCGTCCGCTGGGTCCGCCTGGGTCCAGTGTCTCCGCGATTGGCTCGCGGGTTGAGGATGAAAGCCCGTATCGGAGACGCCTGGGATATGGCTGGAACGGGCCACTCCTCTCCGCACGCTTACAGGGTTTTCATCGTTTCGCACGCCCGTTCGGTGTGGATAAGGTGACTCCAGTGCACAAGGTCCCGTGGATAACCTTGTGCAGCGTGGCTTGGGGGTGAGCACTTGAAGACCGAGATCCAGAAGAGCGCCAAATCCACCACCGCCACCCGGCCGCCGACCAAGAGTCGGAGGGCGTCGATCGGGGTCATGCAGCGAGCCGCTGCCAAGGATCACGCCGCTGCGGCCAGGGATCATGCGACGGCGGTTCGCGACCACACGGCCGCTGCCAGGGATCAGGTGGCTGCCGGGGCGGATCAGTCGGCGGCCGATGTCGACCAGACGCTGTCGGACTCCGACCAGACCGGCTCGACGACGGACCAGATGGGCGCCAACCGTGACCAGCGCGCCTCGGACCGCGACCAGGCGACCGCCGACCGGGACCACAAGGCCGGTCACGGTCTGACTGCGGCGGACGAGAGTGACTACGACCATTCCCGTGAGGAACGCCACTCGGGGACCTTCGAGCGCCTCCATGCCGGGATCAAGCGCTCGACGACGGCGCACGAGCGCGACGCCACAGCGGATCGCCGCGATCGGGTCGCGGCAACGCGCGACGAGGTCGGCATCGCCCGCGACGTGCGGACAACCGAGCTGGGTCGGATCGCGGCGGCGCCCGAGGCCGATCTGACGAAACAGCTCGAGGAGCTTGCGGCCAAGGCAGCCGCCGATCGGGCCCGAGCGGCTGCGGATCGGGCGCGAGCCGCCAAGGATCGGGCGGAGGCCGCCGTCGAACGGGCCCGTCTCGAGGCCGAACTGCGTTCGGCTCACCTGGACGAGCTGACGGGCGCCTATCGCCGCGAGATGGGTCGATTGGCGCTCGCGAACGAGATCACCCGGGCGCGACGCTCAGACGGCCAGTTCGTGCTGGCGTTCGTCGACGTGGATCGGCTCAAGGAGGTCAACGATCGAGACGGTCATGCGGCCGGCGATCGGGTGCTCCAGAAGGTCGTCCACACGATCCGGGGACGACTCCGATCCTTCGATCCGATCATCCGCTATGGCGGCGACGAGTTCGTATGCGGGCTGAGCGGGACCGACATGGACGAAGCCGAGCGCCGGTTCGAGGCGATCGGTGCCGTGCTGCAGGCCGACGCCGACGTCGGGATCAGCGTCGGGTTCGCCGCCCTCTCGATCGGCGACACCCCGGAGGAGCTGACCGAGCGGGCGGACGCCGCCATGCTCGAAGTCAAGGCTCTTCACCACTCGCGCGCCTGACCTCTCGCCCTGGCAGGAGCAGGACCAGCCCGAGGCCGGCGAGCAGGAGCAAACCGGCCGAGGTGCCGTAGTCGTCAACGATCTGGGTCGGCCCGGTCTGGGTCGCAGTCGGGGGCAAGGTCGACCGCGGACCGTTCGTGGCCTTCGGCCTGGCCGTGGGTGTGCCCGTGACGGCTTGACCGCCCGTCGGCGCGGGCGTGCTGACCGGCATGCCGCTCGGCCCGGCCGTGGCGGCGGGCCTGTCGCTCGTCGCGGGTGTCGGCTGCGGCGGCGACGTCGGTGCCGGCAGGGCGATCGCGCTCGGGGTCGCGGTTGCGACGTTCGTCGGCTGCTGCCAGGCCAGCGCGAAGGCCGGCAGCCAGAGTGCGAGGGCGACGACAAGCGCCGGCAGCGCGAGCGCAATGACGGTTATCGGCGTTTCGACATCGATCGTAAGGCGGCGGCACATCGACCCACCCTCCGATGGATGGTAGACCTCGAGGTCATCGCAGATACGCGCCGACGCTCGCCCGCGAACTGGTCCTCTACGTTGCAATCACACTGGCCCTGATCATAGACCCCGGAATCGGGCAGTCTGTGGATCGCCGACGACCTGGACGGAGGGTATACATGGTGACCTGGGCCGAATTCGAAACCGCCGCCCCCGAGATGGCGGCGGAGGGCCGCCGCCTCCTGTACGCGAGGGGCGACGCCGAGGCGCTGCTCGCGACCGTGCGCGACGATGAGCCGCCGCGGATCCATCCGATCAACGTCGGGATCGTGCAGGGACGCCTCTACGCGTTCCTCCTCCGGTCGCCGAAGCGGGGCGACCTCGAGCGCGACGGCCGGTTCGCGCTCCATACCCACCAGGATCCCGCTGCTCCCGACGAGTTCTCGGTCCGTGGACGGGCACGGCCCATCGACGACACGTCGGTCTGGTCGGCCGTGGCCCGGGAGTGGTATTTCACGATCGATGAGACATACGGCCTCTTCGAGTTCTCGATCGAGTCCGTCCTGCTCGGCCGGCGGGCCGCCGACGAGTGGCCGCCGCGCTACTTGCGCTGGACGGCCGATCCCGTCAGCTCTGCGGCCGGCGCTTCCGCAGGTAGGAGCTGAACTCCTCGGGTGTCCTCACGCCGTGGTCCAGCACGGCCTCGTAGATCTCGTAGCTGCGGACTGGCGCTCCCTCGCCGGGTCGCTCATGCCGCGCCTCCTTGATCCGCAGGATGGCCAGGCGGGCCACGGGGCTCAACCGGGGCGGCAGCGTTTCGAGGTGCTGCAGGTCGAACTGGGTGGTCCCTTCGCGCAGAAACCACAGGTCCAGGTTCCAGTCCAGGTTCACGTCGACTTCGGTCTCGGTCCGATAGCTGACCGACCAGTACAGGCCGTCGGGGTAGGCTGGATCCGTGTTCCAGCGTCCGGTGTCGTTGCGGAACGACAGTCGGTGCACCCGGGGATGAGCGACCAATGGCCGCATGGCATCGAAGATCGCCACGGACTCGAGATCGGGGCACAGGGTCGTCACGTCGATGTCCCGGGCGACCATCAGCCCGAGGACCGAGCTGCCGGTCTGGATCGGTCGGCCGACGGTCTCCAGCACGCGGAAGAGCTCGAGGTCGGCGAGGATCTCGGCCGCTCTGGCCTGGAGCGCGTCCTGCCGGGCGATGACCCGCTCGTCGGTCAGGTCGGAATCGTCGTCGATCGCTCGTGCATGGGTCACGGCAGGGGGCGCCAGGCCCTTCCGAGCAGGAGTGCGAGGCCCGCGAACAGGCCACTGAACGCGACCAGGCCCACGCTGACCTCCAGGACCTCGTGCTTCGTGATGAGGTTCGTCGGCAGACCCTGGAACACGCCTTTGAGCTGGTCCGCGCTCTCGGCCGGATAGTAGGTGCCGTTGGTGAGCTCGGCTACCTGTTTGAGCGTCTCCTCGTCGATCCCGCGCCGGAACCCGCCGCCCCCGCCGAACCCACCGGTCCCGCCACTGCCGCCCCCACCGAAACCGCCCGTGCCCCCGCCGGGTGGCTCGCGGCCGACGAGGCTCGGGGCACACACGGGATCCATCGGACCCGGGGTCGCGGTGCCGAAGCCGATCGTGTAGACCCGCAGGCCGCGATCGGCAGCCTGCTGGGCCGCGTCGATCGGCTCCGGACCGGCGTTGCTCGCGCCGTCGGTGAGAAGGACGATGATCTCCGGGGCGTACGCGCCCTGTGGCACCGGCGCAGGCGGCAGTCCGGGCGAAGTCTGGGTCCGGCTCTTGGCCACGCTCGGATCGATCTCGGCGATCGCGTCGATCGCGTCGAGGATCCCGCTGCCGACCGCCGTCCGTCGCCCGGTCGTCAGGCTGCGCACCGCGTCGAGCAGTGTCTGCCGGTCGCTCGTCGGCGCCTGGACGATCTCCGCGAAACCGGAGAACGCGACGATCCCGATCTGCGTCGACGATCCCTGGCTCTCGATGAACTGGATGGCCGCCGCTTCGGCCGCCTCGATCCGGGTAGGCGGGATATCGGTCGAGCACATGCTCCCGGAGACGTCGATGGCGAGGACGATCGTCGTCTGGTTGGTCGGCACGCTGGCGATGACCACCGGTCGGGCGAAGCCGACGGCGAGGCCGGCAAGCGCGAGCGCGAACAAGGCAAACGGCAGGTGGCGGCGCACGAACGACGACCGCGGCAGCGCGTCGCGGATGAGGACCAGGCTGGAATAGCGCACGCCCGCTGGCCGTCGCCGGCGCTGCGCCAGGATGTACAACACGACGAACAGGGGCACGAGCCCGAGGACCACCAGAAGACCCGGCCACAGGAAATCCATCAGGGTCGGCCTCCCGTCGGGGACCGCTGAGCGAGGTCGCTCACGGTAGCCGCCCGAGCCAGGCGAGCGAGCACAGGCCGCCCACGGTCAGAAGAAGCACGGCCGCGCCGGCGAAGAGCGCCGTGACCTCGATCATCTGCGGCTTCACGACGAGTCGCGTGTCGAGGTCCTCGTAGACCTGCTGCAGGTCCTGCTCGTCTTCGGCCGCGTAGTAGCTGGCTCCGGTCACCTCGGAGATGCGCTCGAGCGTCGGCGCGTCGAGCTGGGTGTGGACCCTGAACCCATCGATGTCCAGGGTGGCGCCCGCCGCGCTGCCGATCCCGACCGTATAGACCCGCACGCCCCGGTCGGCGGCAGCCTGGGCGGCCGCCATCGGATCGGGCCGCTGGGTGTTCTCGCCGTCGGTGAGCAGGACGATGACCGCCGAGGTGTGCGATCCCGGCGGGACGGGCGCCGGCGAGGCCGTCGGAGCCGGCGATCGATTGCTGTAGTAATCGGTCGTCGATCCGTTCTCGGCGATGGCGATCGTGTTGAGCGACGCGAGGATACCCCCGCCGAGCGAGGTGCCGCGCTCGGGCGTGAGGCGCCTGATCGCCGCGAGCACCGCGGCCTGGTCGTTGGTCGGGGCCTGGACCGACAGCCCGGCATCGCTGAACGCCACCACGCCGACGATCACCCCGGGCGGCTGGCGCTCCACGAAGGCCTCGGTGGCAGCCTTGGCCGCGTCCATGCGGGTCGGCTTCAGGTCGTCGGCCGCCATGCTGCCCGAGACGTCGAACGCAAGGATCACCGTGCCCTCTGCCCGGGGCAGGTTGACGTCGGCCTGCGGCCGGGCGAGACCGACCATCAGCACGATGAGTCCGGTCACGTACAGGATCGCGGGGATCCGGGCGCGGATGCCCAGCGGCCGGCGAACCGTCGCCACTCCGAGGCTCAGGCCACCGTGGACCATCGCCCTGCGTCGGCGCCGCTCGAGGGCGCGGTACAGCAGGATGCCCAGCGGCACCAACGCGACCGAGAGCAGCATGGCCGGCCAGATG
>JBDTQW010000053.1:0-18016 GCA_039931975.1 Chloroflexota bacterium
GTCAGAGCCCCAGCCCGCGACCAGA
The DNA here is from genome assembly GCA_039931975.1 of Chloroflexota bacterium. GTDB lineage: Bacteria > Chloroflexota > Limnocylindria > Limnocylindrales > CSP1-4 > Chersky-267. The sequence continues at coordinate 26 of JBDTQW010000053.1, forward strand.
GCAGGTCGGTCGCGGGCGCAGTTGCCGGCCCCAGGCCTTGGCCGGCTGGAGAACGGGGTCCGGGACCTAGGCCTTGGCCGGCTCGAGCCCGTCGGGGTCGCCGATCAGCTCGCCGTGGAGGGCGGCTTCGCATTCGGCTCGCCCGATGGCGATGACCTTGTCGCCCGTCGCCAGGACCGTATCGGGCCGGATGGGGATGGCCACGTCGTTGCGGATGACCGCGAAGATCGCGCAACCCTCGGGCATCGGCACCTCGCGCGCCGCCCGCCCGATCGCGGGGGAGCCCTCGCGAAGCTGAGCCTCGATGATCTCCAGCTCGCCGCCACCAAGGCCGGCCAGGTGGAGCAGCTCGTGGACCGGGATGTCCTGCTCGATGGAGCCCAGGATCATCCGGGTCGGACTGATGAGCTCGTCGACGCCGAGGTGCCGGAAAAGCGACTCGTTCTTGGGGTTGTTGACCCGGGCGATGGTCCGGGGCACGTCGAAATGATGCTTGGCCATCTGGCAGATGACCAGGTTGTCCTCGTCGTCGCCGGTCACGGCCGCGACCACGTCGGCCCGCGCGCAGCCGGCCTCGGAGAGACGATTGCCCTCGCAGCCATCGCGAGTGACGACGATCGAGCCGAGGTCGTCGGTGATCTGAGCCGCCCGGTTGGGGTCCTTCTCCATGAGCACGACTTCATGGCCGGAGTCGATGAGCTCCTTGGCCAGGTAGTAGCCGACCTTGCCTCCGCCGACGACCAGGACGAACATGGCTCAGCCCTCCCCGGCCGGCCGAGCGCCGACCGCTGCCACCGGCGCGGCCGCACCGGCGGGGCCTAACGGTTCGTCGTGGTGGGGGTGCGGCGCGGCGTTACGGACGCCCGGCGCCGGCCCGACCGGCAGCCCCACATGCGCCAGCAGGGCGTGAGCCATCAGGTCGGTCCGGCAGATGGTGGCGACCCCCAGGTCGGCATAGGCCCGTGCCCGGACGGTGTCGTTGATCTTGGCCACCACCTTCTGGACGCCGAGGGCCTCGGTAGCCAGCTGGGCGGCCATGACGTTCCGATTGTCGCCCTCGGTCATGGCCAGGAAGACATCGGCGCTGGCGGCTCCCGCCCGACGCAGGGTGTCCTCGTCGGTCCCGTCGCCACGGATGGCCTCGCCCCCGAAGGTCGAGGGCAGGCGTTCGAAGGCCCCGGTCGAGAGGTCGATGATCGTGACCTGGTTGCCACGACTGTCGAGATCGGCAGCCAGGGTCGCCCCGACCCGTCCGCACCCGACGATGACGATGTTCATTTGCTGGACTCCTCGGTCATCGGCTCGCGGATGACCATCACCGCGCACGGCGCGTTCTTCAAGACGTAAGGGACTGTACGCCCGATGGCGAAGTCGCCCCCGAAGCGCTTCTTGTAGGGCAGGCCCAGGATCAGCAGGTCCGCGTCGCGCTCGCTCGCCTCATCGACGATCGCCGGGCCGACGTCACGGGCCTGGAGGAGAACCGTCTCGACCTTCATCCTCTCGTTCTCGGCCGTGCCCTCGACCATGTCGAGCACGCGCTGTGCCTCCTCGGACCGGCCGGCGACATCGGCGTCGAGAGGCAGGTCCCAGCCGATCTCCACCACGTGGACCGCGATGAGCTCGGCCTTGTTCGGCCGGGCAAGAGCGCAGGCGACCCGTACGATGCGTTCATCGCTCGAGCCACCGCTCACCGCGAGCATGACGCGCTTGACGATCTCGTGGCTGGCCTCGGGCACGGCGGTCACGATACCACCGGACCGGCGCCCGGTCCGGGGCGCCGGCGTACCGGTGGTGCACGGCTGGGGGCGGCCCCTGGCTCAGTCGTCGGGCGGCTGCCCGGCACCCTCGGCCGGTGTCGCCTGGCCGAAGCCGGCTGGGTCGTCACGGCGGTACGGCGCATTGACGACGACCGTGTGGGGCCGACCGAGGAGGGCCGTCCGAAGGCGCTTGGCCGACTGGTTGTAGAGGATCCGTTCCCACCAGTGGCGAGCGACATACTCTGGGACGACCACGAAGGTGATCGGCTGCTCCTTGTCCGGCGGCCAGGCCCGATCGAGCACGTCGAGGTAAGCCACCAGCGGTCCGACCAGGGCCCGATAGGGCGACTCGACAACGACCAGCGGGACGCCGGGCATCTGGCGCTGCCAGCGTTCGCGCATCTCGGCGGTCTGCTCGGGATCGTCGGAGATGTACACGGCTCGAACGTCGTCGCTGATCGAGCGACCGACATTCACCGCCTGGACCACCGCACGGTTCAACCCCGGCACGGGCACGACGACCCGCTCCTCGCGATGGGGCTCGCCGCCGACAAAGTCCGGGCGGACCGCCAGCTGCGTCCGGGACGCCGCGTACTGGCGGCTGATGAACAGCATGATCCCGACCAGGACCGGGATCAGGATTACGACCAGGTAGGCGCCGTCGACGAACTTGACCGAGACGACGACGAGGAAGACCACCAACGTCAACAGGGCACCGAACGCGTTCAGCGCGGCGCGCCAGGTCCAGCCCGGCCCCCGCGTCGTGAACCAGTGCTTGACCATCCCGACCTGGGACAACGTGAAACACACGAACACACCGACCGAATACAGCGGGATCAGGGCGTGCGTATCGCCGCCGAAGGCCCACAGCAGACCGAAGGCGACTGCGGCCAGCAGAACGATCCCCCACGAGTACGCCAGGCGGTCGCCGCGGAACGAGAACTGGCGGGGCATGTAGCCGTCCTCGGCCAGGATGGCGGCCAGTCGCGGGAAGGCGTTGAAGCTGGTGTTCGCGGCCAGGAACAGGATCAGGGCCGTGCTCATCGCGAAGGCCGGCACCAGCACCGAGCCGGTGCCGAACACTGACGACGCCACGAGGGCCACGACCGATGGACCGCCCGGGGCCGTCGGCAGGATCTCGTACGACCGGGCGACGACGGTGATCCCGACAAACAGCACGCCCAACAAGACGGCCATGATCGTCAGGGTATTCGCGGCGTTCCGTGCCTCCGGAGGCTTGAATGCGGGCACGCCGTTGGCGATCGCCTCGACCCCAGTCAACGCGACCGAGCCGCCGGCGAACGCCTTGAGCAGCAGGAACACGCTGAACGCCTCGGGATGGGCCACAAAGACATCGGTCTGGTGCACCGAGGTCACCGCGCCCGTCAGCACGTGGATCAGTCCCACGCCGACCATCAGCAGGGCCAGGCCCAGGAACACGTAGGTGGGGATGGCGAAGATGTTGCCTGACTCGCGCAGGCCGCGCAGGTTGCCGATCGTGATCAGCGCGATCGACACGAAGGCGATCTCGATCCGGATGTCGTAGACCGCGGGGACGATTGACTGGATCTGCTCGATCGCCGAGGCCGTGGACACCGCCACGGTCATCACGTAGTCGATCAGCAGGGCCGCGGCCGCGACCAGTCCGAGCAGCGGCGACAGGTTCCGGCGAGCGACGACGTACGCGCCGCCTCCGTTCGGATACGCCCGACAGACCTGCCGGTACGACACCGACACCACGGCCAGTAGGACGGCGATCGCGATCGACGCCCCGACCGAGTAGGCCAGCGCACCCGTGGCCGCTCCGGCGATGAGGACCTTGAGGATCTCTTCGGTCGCGTAGGCCGACGAGGAGATCGCATCGGAACTGAAGATGGCCAGCGCCTTCTTCTTGGGCAGGCGCTCGCCGATCTCCTCCTCGCTCGCCAGCCGGCGACCGAACACGAGCCCACGCACCCGCTCCCAGGCGCGACCGGCTGGCGTGAGGGGCCGGCTGGCGGCTTCCTTGGCGACCAGCTGTCCAGGCCCGGTGTAGCGGAAGTACGGGGTGTGCGGCCGAGCCACCCGGACCCGGCGATCCGCGGGCTTACGCCCCGGGAGGGGGCGCCGTCCTCCGATCATTGCTCTCCGTGGGCTCTTCGTGCAGAGGCGTCCGTCCACCGCGGCGATATGGGACGTCGGCGACGATGGTGTGCTCGCGGTCGATCAATGCCGCCTTGAGCCGTTTGGCGGTCTGGTTATACAGCAGCCGCTCCCACCAGTGTCGGGCGACGTACTCCGGCAGGACCACGATGGTGATGGGGGCCGGCTTGTCCGGGGGCCAGGCCAGGTCGAGAACATCGAGATAGGCCGAGATCGGGGCGATGAAGGCGCGATACGGCGACTCGACGATCACCAGGGGCACGCCGGGGAGTTGGTGCTCCCATCGGCGGCGGAGCTCCTGGCCGTCCTCTTCGTCATCCGTGACGTACACCGCCCGGACGTCGCGCGCGATCGTCCGCCCGAAGTTGACTGCCTGGACAACGGCCCGGTTGATTCCGTTGACCGGGATGACCACCCGCTGTTCGCGGTGCGGCCCCGCGAACACCATGTCCTCGTTGACCTGGAGCTCCGCGGCCTGGTCGTCGTACTCGCGGCGGATGAGACGCATCACCGTGACCAGGATCGGGATGAGCAGAATGACCAGCCAGGCGCCATCGCGGAACTTCACCGCGGTGACGATGACCGCCACCAGGCCGGTGAGACACGCCCCGAAGGCGTTGATCGCGAGCCGCTTCCGCCAGGAGGGGCCGCGCTCGCGCAGCCAGTGCCGGATCATCCCGCTCTGGCTGATCGTGAAATCGATGAACACGCCGACCGAATAGAGCGGGATGAGCAGGTGGGTCTCGCCCCGGAAGACGATCACCAGGCTGGCCGCCACCACGGCCAGGATGATGATCCCGTAGCTGAACGCGAGACGGTCGCCGCGGAAGGCGAACTGGCGGGGCATGAACCCATCGCTGGCCAGGATCGCCAGCAACCTGGGGAAGGCGTTGAAGCTCGTGTTCGCCGCCAGGAACAGCAGCAGGGCGGTGAACGCCTGGAACAGGAAGAAGCCGATCGAGCCGGCGCCGTAGACCCGCGCGGCGACCTGCGCGATGACCGTCTGCTTCTCGGGCAGATCGACGTGGGTGATCCCGAAGTTCACGGCCAGGAAGGTGATCCCGAGGAAGAGGACGGCGAGCAGCCCGGCCATGACCGCCAGGGTGGTCGCGGCGTTCTTGGCCTCGGGCGGCTGGAAGGCCGGGACTCCCGTGGCGATGGCCTCGGTCCCGGTAAGCGCCACCGAGCCGGCAGCGAATGCTCGCAGGATGAGGAGCACGGTCACGCCCTGGGCCGTCTCCGCGGTCTGGGTGACCGCCTCCTGCGAGAACTGGGCGTGCTCGCCGAGGACGATGATCCGGAACGAGCCGATGGCGATCATTAGGAGAGCCGAGCCGACGAACAGGTACGTCGGGACCGCGAAGATATTGCCGGCCTCGCGCAGGCCGCGCAGGTTGCCCAGCGTGATCAGCCCGATCGCCACGACGCCGATGAGCACCCGTTCGTCGATGAGGGCCGGGACGGCCGAAGTGATCTGTTCGACCGCCGACGAGGTCGACACGGCCACGGTCAGCGTGTAGTCGATGAGCAGGGCCGACGCGGCGACGAGCGATGCGCTCCGCCCGAAGTTGCGCTTCGACACGGAGTACGAGCCGCCACCGGTCGGGTACGCGATGCAGATCTGGCGGTAACTGAAGGCCACGGCGCCGAGGAGGATGACGATCGCCAGGCTGATGGCCAGGCCGTAGCTCAGCGCGGCGATCCCGCCCAGGATGAGCACCCGCAGGATCTCCTCGGTCGCGTAAGCGCTCGACGAGATCGCGTCCGAGCTGAAGATCGCCAGTGCCTTGACCTTCGACAGGCGTTCGCCGATCTCCGACTCCGAGGCCAGCGGACGACCGATCAGCGCGGACTTGAGCCGGGCGTAGGCTCGGCCGGCGGTCGTCTTGGGGCGGCTCGCGGCCTCCTTCGCGGTCAGCTGCCCGGGCCCGGCCCAGCGGAAGTAGGGGGTGTGGGGACGCTCGACCCGAACGCGCTTGTCGCCTGGCTTGCGACCCTGGACCGGTCGGCGGCCACCGATCATCGGCGGAGCGCCCCGATCGGCGGCTCAGAGACCATGGTCGAGCCGTTCGACGAGCCGGTCCGGGAGCTTGAGTCGGCGCATTGCGGTCTGGGTGGCCGCGATGTCGTACGGCATACGATGCCAGGTGAGCTGGGCGAGTTCGACGTCCAGGACCAGGCAGCCCGCCCGCGGATCGCCGTCACGGGGCTGGCCCACGCTGCCCGGGTTGGCGAGGATCCGGCGCCGGTCGAGGACCAGCTTCGAGCCGGCGTCCGGCCTCATCGTCTCGACTTCGCCGCCCTCGGCGCGGAACACCGACGGCAGATGCGTGTGGCCATGCAGGCAGTAGGTCGTCTGGATCGCCTCGAGGTTCGGCCGCGCGACCGACGCGCTGGTAACGTACTCCCAGGTCGGATCGCGCGGGCTACCGTGCACGAGAGTGAATCCCTGTTCCGATCGGCGCTCGGGCAGCGCGGCCAGCCAGGCTCGGGTTTCGCCGGCGATGACCTTCCGGGTCCATTCCATCGCTCGTCGCGCGTCCGAGTTGAAGTACTCGATCTCGGGACCGCCGACGGCCGCCGCGTCGTGGTTGCCCCGGACGCCGATGGCGTTCCGCTCCCGGAGTCGGGCGACGACGCCGTCGGGCTCCGGCCCGTAGCCCACGACGTCGCCCAGGTGCCACACGGCGTCGACCGCGCCGATCGCTGCCAGGACGCAGTCCAGGGCGACGAGGTTGGCGTGGATGTCCGACAGGACGGCGATCCGCACCGTCAGAGTTTCCGACACTTCGGCCGCGGGCGCGGGCCGGTCGCGTCGTGCAGCTCATTGCGCCGCGAGCCCGTCGCGATGCGCGCGCCCGGCGGACGGTCCGGGGCGGATCCGGATCACAGCGGTCGACGCTTGCGCTCGGCAGGATCCCTCGGATAGGCCGCCGGCGTTCGCCGGGTCTTGGTTACGACGACGAGGACGTGCTCGTCGAGGCCCAACCCTGGGAGCGCCTCGACGACCTGCGCCGGATCGCCACCGAGGATCTCCAGGGCCGGTTGCGCGGCGAGCAGCTCGGGGGTCACATCGCGGCGCTTCCACGCGATCAGCACGCCGTCCCGGTCGAGCAGCGGCAGGCCCACCTCGGCGAGCTCGGTCAGGCTGCCCACCGCCCGGGCGACGACGGCCGGCCAGCGCTCCCGGTGGCGACCGTTGGCCGCGAGCTCCTCGGCCCGACCGGCGAACGCCTCGATCCGCCCGGTCGTCCCCGCCGCCGCCGCCGCGACCTCGAGGAAGCGCGCCTTCTTGGCCACGCTTTCGACCAGCAGGGCCCGGCGCGCCGGCAGGCCGAGGGCCAGGGGCAGCCCGGGGAACCCTCCTCCGCTGCCCAGGTCGACGAACGTGTCGACAGCCACGTCGCGCAGGACCGGCACGGCGGTCAGGCTATCGAGGATGTGGCGCCGGACCGCCTCGGTCGGGTCGCGGATCGCCGTCAGGTTGATCGCGGTGTTCCAGGCCAGCAGGAGTCGAAGGTGGTCGGCGAGGGCCGTTCTGGCCGCCTCGGCCAGGTCGTCCAGCCCGAGCGTGGCCAGGCCGGCGTCGAGGACGGCCAGGGCCACGGGCGGGAGTTCGGGGAGGCCTTCTACGCCGGACGGGAGCGGTTCGCGAAGGCGATCCACGAGCCTCCTCGATGGTTGGCGTGGACCGACCGCGAGCCGCCCCCCGGCGTCGTCTGCTGGCGCGCCATGATGGGGCGTTCGGTCTTCCGCGGCTCATCCGGTTCTGGCCTCGGTCTCCCGGCGCCCCTCGCGAGCCGCAGTCCCCTGCGCTGCCGCCATGTCGTGCGGAAGCAGGACGCTACGGGACCGTCACGGCGAAGTCAACGCGGTTATCCACGAACCGTCGGTATCGGTCCACGTTCGTGGATAACCGAGCCCCGAGGAAGGCCTGGCCGATCGCGTCAGGCAGGCCCCGGTGGATCGGTTCGGGAGAGGGAGCCCTCGATCGCGCGCAGCCTGACCGGGATGGTGCCCGGTTCGGGCGACAGCCGCGGCTTGCCCGGCTCGCGCGGCGGGGTGCTAAGGCCGACGGGCCGGCCGGACGAACGGATGGCGCGCAGGACGGCAGCCTCCTCGAGCAGGACCTCCTCATCGACCACGACGCGCTCGAGAACGGCGCCGATCAGCTCGTCCCCGATCTGGCCCGGTCCGGGCAACACGAGGATGAAGCTCGAGCCTGAATCCGGGACGGACGTCACGGCCAGGTCGCCGCCCATCGCCCGGGCGAGATCCTGGGCGATGGCCAGGCCAAGGCCCGTGCCGCTGACCGAGGCGTGCGCATCGACCCGGTAGAAGCGCTCGAAGATCCGCTCGCGATCCTCCGCGGAGATGCCCGGACCGTCGTCACGGACGGCCAGAACCGCGCTGGAGCCGTCGAACCAGCCGACCAGCTCGACGTGGCCACCCTCGGGGGTGAACTTGAGGGCGTTGCCGAGCAGGTTGGTGAGGATCCGCTGGACTTCACGGCGGTCGCCGGTCGCGGCGCGCATCCGGGTCGGCAGATCCGAGCGCAGGTCGATCCGACGCTCGAGCGCCAGCGGGGCCAGTGACGCCAGGGCGCGTCCGGCGACGTCGGCCACCGAGAACGGGCGCACGTCGAGGCGGAGGCTGCCGGCATCGAGCTGCGAGATGTCGAGGAGGTCGCCCACGAGCTCACCCATCGAGTCGACGATGAGCCGGCTGCGCTCGAGGAACTCGCGCTCGATGGCCGGGTCCTGGACCTTGCCGTCGACGATCAGGTCGAGATAGCCGCTCAGCCCGGTCAGCGGCGTCCGCAGGTCATGAGCGACCGTCGACACGAAGCGCTCGCGCTGCGCCTCGCGAGCCTGGAGTGCCTCGAGCTCGTTCACCCCCACGATCTGCGCGGTGACGAGAGCCAGGGCGACGGCGGCGTGGCGAGCCAGGGTCGGCGGCAGGCGGTCGGCCAGCACCAGGACGCCCTCCGGGTCGGTCATCTCGAAGCCGAGGACGACATGCCCCGACGTGGGGATCTCGATCAGCGCGAAGCGGGCGTCGGGTGGCAGGCGATGGATCTGTGCGTGCGACTCGTGGCCTGGCTCGATCTCATCGTCGTCGACGTTTTCGGGGGCCGTTTCGGTCGCGATCTCCGGCTCGGGCGCGATCGTCGGGGCCGGCTCGGGCAGCCGAGCGAACATGATCGAGGCCCGGCCGGCGGCCGCGCGCTCGGCGCGGCTACAGTGCGTTTCGGCGTCGAGCCATGACGCGAGGAGTCGAGCGTCCGGATCGTCCTCGACGGCTCCGAGCGAGACCGCGATGCGGCGCTCCGGCGTCACCGACAGGACGGCCGCCCGCCGTGCGCCGACGGTTCGTGCGAGCAGGTCCAGGAGTCCGGCCAGGCGTGCGTCGGCCAATGCGTCCGAGGCCAGGATGTCGAGGGCGCGCGCCAGGAGGACCGCCTCGTCGTGGAAATGGCGGTCCTGTCGTCGCCTGGAGGTCTGTCGCCGCTCGACATACGGACCCGGCGGACCGACGGTCGGAGCCCGGTCGGGCATGCGGACGAGCTGCGAAAAGCGATCGGCCATCGGTGCCATCGTGGTCTGGCCCGTGCATCCGGGGAATCCCCCGTCCGCCGGACGGACCAGCCCGGAAGTACCGCGCGGGTTACGCCCCGCGGGTGGGTCGCACTGGTCGCCCGATCGTCCGCCGCACGACGTCGATGACCTCGTCCACGTACTCGTCGGCCTCGCCTCGCTCGGCGGCCGTCCGCACGCAGCCACGAACGTGGTCCTCCAGGACAAGGATGGACACGGCGTCGACGGCAGCGCGCAGTGCGGCGGTCTGCTGGAGGATGTCGACGCAGTACTCCTCGCGTTCGATCATCCGGGCGATGCCACGGACCTGGCCCTCGATCCGGCTGAGCCGCCGGACGAGCGTGCCCTTGTCCTTCGAGTAGCTGTGGCGAAAGTCGTCGTGGCCGTCCGCCGCCGGGCTTGGCCGGGTCGGTCGCACGCTTGTGGCCATGGTGTCTCGTTCCCTTCGCTGCGGACGGCTTCGCGGTCGTGCCGATGATACTCCCTGGAAGTATCCACGACATACGGTGGGGTATCCCCCGTGAACGCCAGGCCGGCCGGTCGACCCGCCGATCGTGGGTCGGCTAGACTGCGCTTCGATGGATCTCCGCGATCGTCCGCCCGCGCGACCGACCGCCGGGGCCTGCGCGTGAGCGAACCGCGGCCGGCCCAGCCCGGTCCCGTGGCCGCGGGGGCCGCCGACACCAGCGCCGAGGCAGCACCGGCCTTCGCCCATGCCAGTGAGGCCGAGCTATCCCGGATCCTCGACTTCTACGGCGTCCGCTGGGAGTACGAACCGCACGTCTTCCCGATCCTGTGGAACACCGAAGGCGAGGTCCTCGAGAGCTTCGCCCCCGACTTCTACCTGCCCGACCTCGACTTGTACGTCGAGATGACGACGCTCCGCCAGAAGCTCGTGCGCAAGAAGAACCGCAAGCTGCGCCGCCTGCGCGAGCTCTACCCGGATGTCCGGATCAAGTTGTTCTACGGGCGTGACTTCCGGGCCCTGATGCTCAAGTACGGACGGCTCGCGCTGGCCGTGGAGCTGTCCGGCACGTCCGGTCAGGTGACCCCGGAGCGACCGTACGCCGAGCTGCTGGCCGGGCCGTTCGGAGCCGCATCCGAGCGCGAGCCGGCGGTCGGCCTCGAGCCGCCCGAGCCGCTCGAGCCGCTGATCCAGGTTCCGCTCGCCGACCCGCCTGCGCCGGCCCGCCGACGCCGCCGGCGCCGACCCGTCGTGGCCAGAAACCCGGCCAACCCTGAGGTCAAGTCGGCCGACCGATGAGCACTACGGTCGACCTCCACGCCGACGTCGCCGAGGTCCTCGTCACCGAGGAGGCGATCCAGACCCGGGTGCGCGAGCTGGGCCAGCGCATCAGCGACGACTACCGTGGCCGCGACCTGACCCTGGTCAGCGTGCTCAAGGGCTCGCTCCCGTTCATGGCCGACCTGATGCGCGCGATCGACGTGCCGGTGCGGATCGACCTGATGGAGGTCTCGTCGTACGGCGGCACGGCGACCGAGTCGTCCGGGCTGGTGCGCATCCTCAAGGACCTCTCGGCCAGCATCGCCGGCGAGGACGTGCTGATCGTCGAGGACATCATCGACACCGGGCTCACCCTCAACTACCTCATTCGCTACCTGCGCGGCAAGAGCCCGGCGTCGCTGCGGATCTGCACCCTGCTCGACAAGCCGGCCCGCCGGCTCGTGGACATCCCGGTCGACTACACCGGCTTCACCATCGAGGATCGCTTCGTGGTCGGTTACGGGCTGGACTACGACGAGCTGTACCGGAACCTGCGCTTCGTGGGCGTGCTCCGCCCCGAGGTGTACTCGGGCGGCGGCTGAGCGCCGCCGTGCATCGTCGACCGCTCGGCCGGGGCCGCCTGCTGGCCACGATCGGGGCCCTGATCGTCCTGGCCGGCTGCGTTCTCCCGTGGTACTCAGCGACAGCGGGCAACACCGGCCTCACCCCGGTCACGACCAATGCGTTCTCGGACAAGGGTATCGTCGTGTTCATCTGCGCCCTGGTGGTGCTCGCCCTCGTGAGCCTGCCGTACGCGGCGGGAGACAAGCCGCTCGCCGTCGACCGGGCCCTGTCCTACGTCATCGTGGTGCTGCTGGCGATCGGGGCGTTCGCCTGGCGGACCCTGGACTTCGTCCTCATCGACGCGACCGGGTTGCGACCGGACCTGGCGCCGGGGCTGTGGATCAGCGCCGTGGGTCTGGTCTTCCTGGCCCGGGCGACGTACGAGATCAACGCCGAACACCGGCTCTAGCGCAGCTCGTGAAGTCGGGCGTCAACCGCCCAGGTAGGCCTTCTTGACCGCCGGATCCTGGGCCAGCTTGGCCGCCGAGTCGGCCAGCACGATCTCACCGGTCTGCAGGATGTAGCCGCGACTGGCGAGGCCGAGGGCCATCAGCGCGTTCTGCTCGACCAGCAGCACCGTCGTCCCCTGGCTGTTGACGTCGCGGATGATGTCGAAGATCTGCTCGACCAGGATCGGCGCCAGGCCCATCGATGGCTCGTCGAGCAGGATCAGCTTGGGCTGAGCCATCAGCGCCCGGCCGATCGCCAGCATCTGCTGCTCACCGCCGGACAACGTCCCGGCCTTCTGGCCGACCCGCTCCTTGAGCCGCGGGAAGAGGCCGTAGACCCGCTCGAAGTCGGCATCGACCTCGGGACCCTTGGGCCGCTGGAAGGCGCCCATCTCGAGGTTCTCGCGCACGGTCATCCGGGGGAAGACCCGTCGACCCTCGGGCGACTGGCAGATCCCTCGCCGGACGATCTCGGCCGGGCCGGACAAGTCGAGGCGCTCTCCGTCGAACCAGATCTCACCGGTGCGCGGACGGATGAGGCCGGAGATCGTCCTGAGCGTGGTCGACTTGCCAGCCCCGTTGGACCCGATGAGGGTCACGATCTCACCCTTGTCGACCGTCAGGCTGATTCCCTTGAGCGCGTGGATGTTGCCGTAGTAGGCGTGGATGTCACGGAGCTCGAGGAGCGCCATCTCAACCCTCCCCGGCTGCGCCGCGGCCGAGGTAGGCCTCGATGACCCGAGCGTCCGCCCGGACCTCGGCCGGCGTGCCCTCGGCGATCTTCTCGCCATGGTCGAGGACCGTGACCCGCTCGCTGATCCCCATGACGACCTTCATGTCGTGCTCGATCAGCAGGATGGTCAAGCCCAACCGCTCGCGCAGCGAGCGGACGAAGCTGGTCAGCTGGCGGGTCTCCTCGGGGTTCATCCCGGCGGTCGGCTCGTCGAGCAGGAGCAGCCTGCAATCGGTGGCGAGCGCCCGGGCGATCTCGAGCCGGCGCTGGTCGCCGTACGGCAGGTTTCGAGCGTAGTCGCTCTCGCGGGCGCCCATTCCCATCAGGTTGAGCAGCTCGCGTGCGCGCTCGAGCGCGCGGACTTCCTCGCGGCGCACGGAGGGCGGCTGGAGGATGGCCTGCCACCACGTCCCGCGCAAGGTGTGATGAAGGCCGACCAGGACGTTCTCGATGGCGGTCATGTTGCCGAACAGGCGGATGTTCTGGAAGGTCCGGCCGATCCCGGCCCGGACCACCTCGTGGGGCTTCTCCCCGGTGATGTCCTTGCCGTCGAACACGATCTTGCCCGAGGTCGGCTCGTACAGGCCGGTGATCATGTTGAAGAACGTCGTCTTGCCCGCCCCGTTCGGCCCGATCAGGCTGACGATGGCCCCGCGCGGGATGGTGAAGTCGATGTCGCTGCAGGCGGTGAGCCCGCCGAATTCCTTGCGGACCTTGGTCGCCTCGAGGATGAAGTCGGTGGCCACGGCGGTCATGGCGCACTTCCCGCGCCAGGCCCGGAGGGCGGCTGCCCATCGTCGCCCTCGGCCGTCTGCGCGGTCCGCTCCGAGTCGTCGGTCGTCGCCGTCTCCTCGGCCTGGAGCGTCTCCTCGAAGTCGGTCGCGGCCTCCGCGACGGACGCGGTCGTCCCGAAGGTCGAGTCGGCCGCGATGCCTTCCCCGTGGAGCTCGGCCCGGCGTGTGGCCGATGGCAACAGACCTTCCGGCCGGAAGATCATCATCAGGACCAGGACGACCCCGAAGATCAGGTAGTTGTACGCCGACAGCGTGAAGTTGCTGAAGAACGCGATGTCGGTGGCGGCGCCCAGCGAGTTGATCGGCGGGTTCACGAACGTGCCCGCCCAGGGCAGGAACGTCTCGCTGACGTAACTCAGCGCGAACGCGCCGAGGACGGCGCCGCGCAGGCTGCCCATCCCGCCGAGCACGACCATGATCAGGATCGTGATCGAGATCGCGAAGTTGAACGACTCCGGAAACACTGCGGTCTGGTAGGACGACACGAAGGCGCCGACGAACCCCGAGCAGCTGGCGCCCAGGGAGAAGGCAAGGAGCTTGGTGCTGACCGTGTTGATGCCCATCGCCTCGGCCGCCGTCTCGTCCTCGCGGATCGCCATCCAGGCTCGACCGAGCCGGCTGTCGCGCAATCGCCGGCACAGGAAGAACACGACGACCAGGATGACCAGGATCAGGTACAGGCTGGCGTGCGGGTTCGAGTTGCTGAAGATGATCTCTTTGCCGAAGGGGTTGGGCAGGGTCGGTGGGTCGATGGGGTTGATCCCCAGCACTCCTCCGGTCAGGTTGAAATCCGGGCCGATGATCGTGTTCCCGGCGATGTTGATGTTGACCTTGTCCAGGTTCTTGAACAGGAGCGGCACGATCTCACCGAAGCCCAGGGTCACGATCGCCAGGTAGTCCCCGCGCAAGCGGAGTGTCGGCGCTCCGAGCAGGACGCCGGCGAGCGCGGCGACGGCCACCGCGATCCAGACGGTCACCCACCAGCTGAGGTGGAAGCCGAACTGCTCCGATCCCAGGAAGGCCGTGGTATACGCGCCGAAGACGTAGAACGCGACGTAGCCCAGGTCGAGCAGACCGGCGAAGCCGACCACGATATTGAGGCCCAGAGCCAGCACCGCGTAGTAGCACATGACGATCAGGTTGTTCGTCGTGGGCGCCGGGACGAACTCGGGGACGATCCCGGCAGACGCCAGGAACGGGTAGATCAGGGCGGCCAGGAGGAGGACGGCCACGATCCGCCGCTGTCGTGGATCGTGGGTCAGGCCACTGAGCGGATTGAGCGAGCGACGCTGCAGGGCGATCGGCTGAGCGGTCATCTCAGGCACGCTCCCCGATCTTCTCGCCGAGGATCCCGGTCGGTCGGAACACGAGCACGATGATCAGGATGCTGAAGACCACGACGTCGGTCCAGCGCGGATCGACATAGCGCTCATTGAGCGCCCGGATCAGGCCCAGGACGATCCCGCCCAGGGCGGCCCCGGTCAGGTTGCCGATGCCGCCGAGGACGGCCGCGGTGAACGCCAGCAGGCCGAACGGGAATCCGTAGAACCACCAGGTCTGGCCGTAATAGAGGGCGACGACCAGGCCGGCGCCTCCGGCCAGGGCCCCGGCCAGGAGGAACGTCAGCGAGATCGTCCGGTTCGTGTTGATCCCCATCAGCCCGGCCGCCTCGCGATCCTGGGCCGTCGCCCGCATCGCCTTGCCTTGGCGGGTCTTCTGCACGAACCAGGTCAAGCCGATCAGCAGCGGGATGGTGACCGCCGCAACGAACAGCTCATTGAGGGCAAAGCTCACCCCGCCGATCTCGAACAGCGGCTTGTTCGACAGGAGCTGCGGGACCGATCGCGGCGACGGACCGATGATCGCCTGGCCGACGTTCTGCAGGATGAACGACATGCCGATGGCCGCGATCAGCGTGGCCAGGGTGGGTGCGTTGCGCAGCGGCCGATAGGCCAGCCGCTCGATGGAGGCGTTGAGCGCCGCGGTGATCAGCATCGTCGCCACCAGCAGGATCACCAGGGTGATCACGACCACGCTGGTCGGCGACCCTTCGTGGAGCCCGATGAACGACACCCCGATCCAGGTCAGCATGGTGCCGACCATGAACACGTCGCCGTTGGCGAAGTTGATCAGCTGCAAGATGCCGTAGACAAGGGTATAGCCGATGGCGATGAGGGCGATGATCAGCCCGTTGAACAGGCCGATCTTGAAGGCCTCGGCACACTGACTGAGATCGGCCAGACACGGCCCAAGGATCGGGACGCTGTTGATGATGTCCACGAACACCCTCGCAGCTCTTGGCCGAACCCCCGCGACCCCCAGAATGAATCGAGGCCGGTGCGCCGTGATGGTGCAACCGGCCTCGATCTGTCACATCGTGATGAATCGTCCCTCGTTCAGAGGTCTACTTCGTAGGTGTGAGGTCCTTGTCGAACACGAACTTGCCGCTGGCCACCTTGAAGCCGGTGAACGTCTGGCTGTTCGTGTCGCCCGAGGCGTCCAGCGAAAAGGTTCCGATGACGCCCTTGAAGTCCTTGGTCGCGGTGAGATTGTCGATCGTCGCTGAGCGCAGCGCCGTGACGTCCTTGGCTCCGCCCATGGAGGCCTTCTCGATCGCGGCGAGCAGGACGTTGGCCGACTCGTACCCGTAGATGGAGTAGCCCTGGAGCGTGCTGCCCGGGTACTTGGCGAGGTAGTCGGCCTTGAACTTGGCCGCGTCGCCGGTGTAGTTGTCGGGATCCGGCCCACCGAAAGTGACGTAGGTCCCCTCCGCGGCGGCACCGGCTGCCTCGATAAAGGCATCCTCGTAGATGCCGTCGGGGCCCATCAGCTTGACGTCGGTCCCGAGCGCGTCGCGCAGGTCCTTCCACAGCTGGCCGGCGTTGTTCTGGGTGATCCCGCCGTAGTAGACGAGGTCGGGCCCGGCTGCCTTGATCTTCGCCGCGAGGGCCTTGAAGTCGGTCGACTTGCCGGGGGCCTGGTCGTGGGCGAGGACGGTCAGCCCGACTTCCTTGGCCGTCTTCTCGAAGACATCCGCGATGCCCTTGCCGTACAGCTCGGTGTCATCGAGGAGGTAGACCTTGGTTGCGCCCAGCGTCTTGGCATAACGCGCTCCGGCGCCGCCCTGCAGGTTGTCGTTGGGGACGACGCGGAAGTAGTTGTGCTTGCATCCAGCCGGATAGTACTTGGCCGGCTCGCCCGCCTCCGCGCCGAGCTCCACGGTCAGACCGGGATAGGTGTTGGCCGGGCTGACCATCGGGATCCCGGCTGTGCACAGCGTCGGGATCGACAGCTTGGCCGCGCCCGAGTTGAATGTGCCGATGTAGGCCACGAGGTTCTTGTTCGCGACCGCCTTGGTGGCGTTGTCGGTCTCCTTCTCCGGCGTCCACTTCCCGGCCGCCGCGGTCGAGTCGTCCTGGTCGACGTAGTTGATGGTCCAGCCGTCGACCTTGCCCCCGAGCTGGTCGATCTTGAGCTTGATCGCGTTCACGATCGTGTCCGTTTGGCCCTTCGACGAGCCCTGCCGCGGCAGGGACGACCAGATATCGATGGTGCCCTTGCCGCCGCCGCCGCCGCCCGGAGTGCTCGAGCATGCTGCGAAGACGAACACCGCGCTGGCGACGATCGCGCCGAGCTTGGTGACCTTCATTTACGACTCCTCCTCAAAAGCTCCATTCGTCGACGTCAACGAACGTTTCCGGTCGAAACCGACTGCGCAAGTCCGCCCCCGGCTCGGCCGTCGCCGTCTTTGTCGTCCCGGCCGTCCCCTTGAGCGTCAGTCCCGTTTATCGGGGCCGATGGATCGAGGGTCGCGCTGAGATGTCGGTGCGGTGCGAAGACGACACGGCTGCCGGGATTCGGGCGGCGCGCAGGTGGCCGCCGAAGCGATGCCGTATATTAGCCCTCGGCGCGTCGATTGCAACCCTTGGTCGACGAGTGCCCCAGGTGGCTGTCGAGCGGTATCGCCGCTCGCCCCCGAGAGGCGCGCTCGCGGTCAGTCGGGCCATCCCAAGGCGGATCCCGATCTCATGTGCTTGCAGCGTCTGTGCCAAAACCTTGCGAGGTCGCACCCGTCAGCGTGGAACATCAGATTCGAGCGGCTCGGATCACGGACATCGATCGGCTCGTCGCGCTGTGCGCCGAGGCGATGTCGAAAACCGCCGGCGACGGCCCGCTCGTCGTCCCGGACCTGCTCCGCCAACTCGTCTACATCCCCCAGGCGACCGTCCTCGTCGCCGAGCTGCGAAGATCGGTCATTGGTGCGGGCATCCTGGCCCTTCGGCCGTCGGTCAGGGCCGGCGGCTTCGTTGGCACGATCGACCTCGTGGTCGCCGACCCACGTCATGACGTGGAGGCGGTCATCGACACTCTCACCGATGAAGTCCTGCGCTCGGCCCGGAACAAGGGCTGTGTCACCGTCGAGGTGGCCATTCCGGAAGATCCCGCTGAGCGGGCGCGTTGGAGCCGCCGCGGGTTCACCGACGCCGGGACGCTCCTGGCACGACCTGTTGCGACTGGGAGGGTCGCTTCCCGGACCAGCTAATCACCTCATCAGCCCGACCGCTGGACGCGCTGCGGCGCGCCGGTCGGCCAGCCAACAGATCAAGGAGTCAATGTGGGCAAGAACGTCGCCGTCTTCGTGGACGTGGCGAACATCTTCTACGCGGCCA